>JAGQPR010000399.1 GCA_020426625.1 Planctomycetales bacterium | reverse complement strand
TAATCCCTACCTTTCATCCTCGCTTCCTTTCTGTGTACGCTTCAAAGTGGCTGTTACCAGACACGCTGCAACACTCGATACTGAGCCTCGGGCAAAGAGCTACTCAGGCGGGAGTTCCACCCGCTTGTCTTCAAACCATTTCCAGAACGCACGTGCATCGAATTGTTCTGATCCTTATATACCTAGAGCTATCTTACTTCTTGTCCGTTCAGCATAAAGCCAACCCCTTGCTGTGCGGTGTTCGAGAAATGGAATCCGTCATGGTGTGGCCCCGTCTTTTTCAGAATTGCGTGATAGTCCATTTCTGGTCCGGTCACCCACTCGACGTCGAGATCAACGGGTGAATCATAGATTCCTGCAAGGAACTTGCGATTTGAGAGGGTGACGAGGGTGTAGTGCCCTCGCAACATCTTGCCGGTCGGAGCGGAGTCTAAAACCATGCTTCGCGGACATTGGAAAATTGAGGGGGGCGTTTTCAAGCTCTCTGGCGCAGCGTCAACGTTGCTGCCGATGATAATCGTCGAATGCAAATTCTGCTGTTCAATGAATGGCAAGATATCGACGATCCAACCCCCGACTTTCCCAGGGCGGCCGGGTCGCGGCAATTTCTTGTGAGTTCCTTGGAACTGAGTCAGCGCCAAGTCGATCTGGTGCACATTGTTTTTGCAGACTGTCTCGCGGGCTCGCTCACGTACGATTTGAACCGCAGGTAGCAAGAGCCCAAGTAGGGTCGCGATGATCGCAAGTACGATGAGTAGTTCAACTATCGTCAGACCGGACCTAGATTTCATGCGATGCTCGATCCGAAGCAGAATGTGTTGATTAACTGGGAGCGGAGAAGATATCCCCGTGTCATGTTACCGCATTCCGCGCCTATTTTTCGCAGCCATCTCAAATTTCGTTGGTCATGCCTACGACGTACAAGATCGTAGCCTGGGTGCATGAAACTTAAAAGCAATGATCCGTGAAGAACCCAGGCAGGATGCCTAGGTTAAGGGAGGTACGACGATTTCGGATTCTTCATTAGAGGAGTGGTTAAGCCTGTTCTAGTAGGGAGGACCAATCACGACCTAGAACAAGCAGCTGTCGCTCGATCGAAGCCTGCTCCCCCCGGAGACTTGTTCGATCGAGCGCTAGCAAGCCGATAGACGATCCCGGTTAGCTTCAACTCACAGGAAGCTACAGCCGTGGATCGCCAGTACAAATTTACTCGACCTTCGATCTTTACTCGGTCTTAATTTCGATCTTCTTGGGCATCAGCTCAGGCCGCTTGGTCAACTGGACGTGCAGAATTCCAGTCTTGAGATCGGCTGTGATCGACTCATGATCGACTGTGTCGGGAACGCTGATAACTCGCGTCATCGAGCCGTAGGTTCGCTCGTCGTGCAAGTACTTGCGATTCTCATCCTTGGACTTCTCCAACACCACGGCAATCTTGAGGTGCCCCTTCTCAAAAGTCACGTCCACATTTTCGTCGGACACGCCAGGAAGCTCGACTTCGAGATGAAACTGGTCTCCCTGCTCCCAAATTGCTAGCGGAGCCACCCACTGCGATGCACTGCCATTGGTATTTGGCGTGAAGAGGCGATCAAACAGATCGTCCAAGTCTCTGCCAGCGACACCAAAAGCTTCCGGAAGGAGGGAACGACCGCGACGTAATACACTGTTCGACATGATGCTTTCTCCTATGCAAAGAGGGTGAATTGAAATGATTCGCAACTGCAGTCTCATGTCAAAATCTGGCAGTTGCGACTTGACGAACAATTACCGATGCAAGCTCCGTGCCAATTCCGGCGGCAGCAGCTATTTCCGCCAGCCAGCCGCTCGCTCAGGGGCAACATGTAAGGCTGCGTCTGCTATAATCGATAAATCTACTCCCTCCTATCACCACTCGGAGCATCCGACGATGTTTTCCCATCCACTTGCCCGCCTCTGGGTTTTAGCGGCAGCCACCGGTTTTTTCCTCTCTGGTTGTTTGTTCAGTGGCTCGCTCTACGCCGTCGTCCCAGTGTCCGCAGAATCCTTGCTGCAAGAGTCAGGAGTTCGCGGTGGCTTCATCGTACATCTCGGTTGCGGAACCGGCGAACTAACGGAAGCCCTACACCTGTCCGATTCCATTCAGGTACACGGCTTGGACGTCGATCGGGAAAAGATCGCAACCGCCAAGAATCGAGTGTTCTCCAGTGGCAGATACGGCGATATCGCTTTTGAGCAGTTGCAAGGCAAAGATCTGCCTTATGTAGACAATCTAGTCAATCTCATGGTGGTCGAGCATTTGGGGAATGTCCCCATGGACGAAGTGATGCGAGTCCTGGTTCCTAACGGCATCGCCATGGTCAAAGGTGGAGACGGCACATGGAACAAGTCGGTGAAACCCCGGCCAGAGAACATCGATGACTGGTCCCACTATCTGCACGATGCATCTGGGAATGCTGTAGCCCATGACGATGTTGTGGCTCCTCCGCGGCACTTACAATGGGTCGGAAGCCCACGTTGGTCACGCCATCATGATCGCATGGCCAGCATGAGTGCTTTGGTGTCGTCAGGTGGGAGAATGTTCTACATCATGGACGAAGGTAGCCGGATCTCAATTCAGCTGCCACCAAAGTGGAAACTGATCGCTCGCGACGCGTTCAACGGAACCGTGCTCTGGCGCCGCGACATCCCCAATTGGCAAAGTCACTTGTGGCCTCTCAAGAGTGGTCCCACTCAATTGTCACGTCGCTTGGTGTCCTCCGACGACAGACTTTTTGTCACGCTGGGTTACGACGCGCCGACGACCGCGCTGGATGCGGCCACGGGTGAGACGTTACTGACGTATGAGGGTAGTGAAGCGACGGAGGAGATTATTCACGTCGATGGGTTGCTTTTCCTGGTTGTCCGCAAGGGCGAAGCCGAGCTTGCCAAATACGTGCCGGTCAATGGACGCGTCGGCGACCAGGCAGCAGTGCGTGAACTTTTTTGGAATGAAGAGCCTCGCATATTGATGGCCTTTGAGGCGGATACCGGAAAACAGCTATGGGCCAAACAAACGAAAATCTCTCCACTGACGCTTTGTGCGGACCAATCGAATGTCTATTACCACGACGGAGAGCGCCTGGTTGGCATCAACCAATTGTCGGGTGAAATGTCTTGGGAGACCGAGCCGGTAACCCGCCGAGCTTCTTTCACTTTCAATTTTGGTCCCCGCGTCGTGGTCCACAATGACGTTGTGCTCTACGCCGGGGGTGACGGCAAGATGATGAGCTTCGACAGCAAGTCGGGCGTACGGCTATGGGATGCCGAGCACCCCAAGTCGGGTTACCAATCGCCACAAGATTTGATGGTCATGAATGGACTTGTATGGTGTGCGCCGACGACTTCCGGAAAAGATACCGGTGTCTTCACTGGTAGAGATCCGCGGACTGGCGCCGTTGAAAAAGAGTTTCCGCCGGACGTCGACACGTATTGGTTCCATCACCGCTGCTACATAGCCAAGGCAACCGACAATTTCTTGATGCCATCGAGAACGGGCATCGAATTCGTCGATCCTACCGATGAGCACTGGGAGATCCACCACTGGGTTCGCGGCGGCTGTCTGTACGGCGTCATGCCCTGCAACGGATTGACCTACGCTCCGCCGCACAATTGCGCTTGTTATCCTGAAGCCAAACTATTCGGCTTCAATGCATTGGCCCCTACAGCTCCTACGCGACCGGTGCCAGCCGCTGTGCCTGAATTGGGGCGGTTGGAGAAAGGCCCTGCCTACGACGAAGCCGTTCCGGAGGCCGCCCCTGGTTCGGACGATTGGCCGACGTTTCGACACGATGCGAATAGGAGTGGAACCTCCAATGCGGAAATCAAGTCCGAGCTTCAAGCTGGCTGGACGGCAAATTTGGGCGGTCGGTTAACCAGCCCTGTCATTGCCCGTGGACAAGTCTACGTCTCGCAAATCGACGCTCACACGCTGTACGCCCTGAACGAAGCCAGCGGCGAAACGAACTGGACCTATACCGCAGGTGCGAGAGTCGATTCACCTCCAACAGTGGTCGCAGGCAGAGTGGTATTCGGCTCTACCGACGGCTGGGTGTATTGCCTGCGTGCGGAAGACGGAGCGCTGATCTGGCGTTATCGCGCCGCGCCGCTTGATAGGCGAACGATGGCCTACGAACAATTGGAATCGCTATGGCCCGTACACGGCAGCGTGCTGATTCACGAAGGTCAAGTCTACTGCGTCGCAGGACGATCGAATTTTCTGGACGGTGGTCTGCGTCTGTTACGACTGAATTTGGAATCCGGCGAAAAGTTGTCGGAAACCATCATGGATGAAACCAACCCCGAAACCGGCAACAACATGCAAGAAAAACTGCAGGTGCTGCAGATGCCCGTGGGCCTGCCCGATATCCTGACGTGCGATGGCACCCACATTTTCATGAAGTCACAAAAGTTCGACCTCGAGGGAAATCGGCTGGAAATTGGTCCGAATTCCGGCGACTTTGTCGGCCAAGTACAAAAGCAGCGCGGCGTAGACGCGCACATCTTCGCTCCGATGGGGTTCCTGGACGACACTTGGTTTCACCGTTCCTATTGGGTACTGGGGCAGAGTTTCGCTGGTGGCCATGGCGGTTACTATCAGGCAGGTCGCTTCGCGCCTTCGGGGCGAATTCTGGTCAATGGCAATGGCTACGTGTTCGGCTACGGCCGCAAACCTGAGTACCTGCGTTGGACCACCACTTTGGAACATCAATTGTTTGCCGCAGAGCCCAACCCGCCGGAGATACCCGAGAACTTCGGCAAACCGGCATCAAAGGCGAATGGCCAATTCGTTCAATTCCCCAAGTCGCCCAGCTTGGATCCCTCTGGCAAACCCATTACCGTTGAAGCCTGGGTGACAACTACCAAGCCCAACGGCGTAATCCTTGCACGCGGAGGTCCCACAGACGGATTTGCGTTGGTATTGAAACAAGGCAAGCCGACGTTCATGGTCCGAAGTGATTCCGAGCTGTCGGAAATCAGTGGCCCCAATCGGATCGTGGGTGGTTGGCATCACGTCGTCGGAGTACTGACATCTGAAAAGCAAATGCGACTGTACGTGGATGGACAACGCGTTGCTGAGGGCGAGGCCAAAGCACTGATTGGCAAAGATCCCGCGCAACCAATGGAGATTGGCTCTGATGTTGGAACCGCTGTCGGCGACTATCAGTCACCCCACACGCTCACGGGCATCGTCGATGAAGTTCGCTTGTACTTCGCTGAATACTCCGATGAGGCGATCGTGCATCGCTACAACGAAGACGTGGAATTGTCCGACGAAGCCGTCTTAGCGGTCAGCTTTGATGACGGAACAGCTCGTGATTTTTCTCTCCATCGCAATAATGGTACTGTGGAAGGAGGCACACTTGTCGAAGGTCAGACTGGCAAGGCCCTGCAGTTCGTAGCCGAAGCTCCAGCTCGTGGCCAACAGGCTGCCAATGCGGCAAATCAAGGTAATTCGCTGGTCAAGCCCAAGTGGACTCAGGACGTGCCGATCTACGTGCGCGCGATGGTTCTGTCCGGCTTTCGGCTGTTCATCGCCGGACCGCCAGATATCATCGATGAAGAATCTACCTTTCAACAGCTGAGCGAAAGTGATCCGCAAGTGCAGGAGCTGTTGTCCCATCAAGACGCAGTCCTGGAAGGTAAGGACGGTGGACTGCTGCTGGTGGTTAATACCGAAAGTGGACAAATCGACAATACACTGCCACTGAATAGCTTGCCCGCTTGGGACGGTATGGCGGGTGCCAATGGCAACCTGTACCTGTCCACCCTGGACGGACAAGTAATCTGTTTTCGTAGCCAGCCCTGATTATGTGTCATTGTCGAATTGCGGAACTTATTGAGCAGAATCCAAGAGCCATAACGTTCGCCTGGAATCCCCACGCGAACGACATATTTCCCTTGGTTACTGCTCGTAGTTCCGCCTCGACGAGGAACGTTGCACCAGAATCAATAGCTTGAATTAGCATGTCTAACAACATTGGTCGCAGATGGTTCTTGGAACAGTGTGGCTTGCGACTTGGCCAAGTCGCTCTTGCCAGCTTGATGGCGGACGTTGCCGTGGCTGATGCCGTGCCCAATGGTCCAGTTCTCAAGCAGCCGCATTTCACGCCCAAAGCCAAGAACGTCATCTTGCTGTTTATGGGAGGCGGACCAAGCCAGTTCGAATTGTTCGACTTCAAGCCCACGTTAGCTCGCCTGGATGGCACGCTGCCACCACCTGACCTTTTGTCCGGCTATAGGGCTGCGTTTATCAATCCCAACTCGAAATTGCTCGGTCCAAAGTTCCGTTTTTCGAGGCATGGGGAAAATGGAACAGAGGTCTCCGAGCTGCTGCCGCATACGGCAGGTATTGTTGATGAATTATGCATCGTACGCTCCATGCAGACCGATGCCTTTAACCATGCGCCCGCCCAGTTGATGATGTCCACCGGTTCACAGCAGTTCGGTCGCCCCAGTTTCGGTTCCTGGGTAACATACGGCCTGGGAAGCGAGGCGGAGGATTTGCCCGCGTTTATCGTGCTCAACAGCGGCAAGAAGGGTCCCAGCGCCGGCAGCGGCAATTGGAACTGTGGCTTTTTACCCACAGAACACTCAGGCGTTGAATTCCGTTCCAGCGGCGATCCCGTGCTCTATTTGTCCAATCCAACAGGCATTGATCGCGAAACCCAACGGCAAACTTTGGATGCCGTCAATGCGCTGAATCAAGCCAACCTGGGGACGGTCGGCGATCCCGAGATAGCCGCTCGCATTAGTTCGTACGAGATGGCTTTTCGCATGCAGGTCGCTGCACCTGAGGCAATGCAGCTGGAGTCTGAGTCAGCCCACACGCTGGCGGCTTACGGTGCGGAACCAGGAAAAATGTCGTTCGCCAATAATTGCCTACTAGCGCGGCGTCTCGTCCAGCGCGGCGTGCGTTTTGTACAACTATTTCACGAATCCTGGGATCAACATGGCAGCTTGACCAGGGATCTCCCCATCAATTGTCAGGCTACCGACCAGGCTAGTGCCGCGCTGGTAAAAGACCTGAAGCAACACGGGCTGCTGGATGAGACGCTGGTGATCTGGGGCGGGGAATTTGGACGAACTCCCATGGTACAGGGCGGCAACGATGGCCGCGATCATCATCCCAACTCGTTTACGATGTGGATGGCAGGCGGCGGCGTCAAGCCTGGGATAGTGCATGGAGCCACCGATGAGCTCGGTTTCAACGTGGCGGAAGATGCCGTGCATGTCCATGATTTGCACGCCACGTTAATGCACTTGCTTGGATTCGACCACAAACGGCTGACCTATAGACTACAAGGTCGCGACTATCGACTGACCGACGTGCACGGAAATGTCATTCACCAACTAATTGCGTAAGCTAGTGTCAAGAATTGGAAATTCAGTTCCACATAATCCTTCCACA
>JAGQPR010000398.1 GCA_020426625.1 Planctomycetales bacterium | reverse complement strand
AAGATCCGTGGATTTCGTATCGAGCCAGGAGAGATTGAATCCGCGCTGCGCTCACTGCCCCTGGTCCGAGACGCCGTCGTCATGGCGGATCCAAATCGAGCAGACGCGTTGATTGCATTCGTGACCAAGTCCGATCAACCACTTGAAACAAGTCGGCTGAGAACAGCTTTGATGGAAACCTTGCCCGCCTATATGGTGCCAGCAGAAATCACCCTAGTGGATGCATTCCCAACCACGCGCAGCGGCAAAGTGGATCGAAGGGTCCTAGGTGCAATGAAGGTGGAGCGTGAGCGTTCGAAACCGATAGAGGCTCCTCGCACAGAGAATGAAAAGCGTGTTGGCGAAATCTGGCGTCAGCTGTTCCATATGCCGACCGTGAGCGTTGATGATTCCTTCATGGAGTTGGGCGGTCATTCACTGATCGCAGTTCAGGTATGCACAAGATTGAGAGCAGCGACCGGATGCAACATTCCGTTGCGCGCGGTGTTTGAGCATCCTGTACTTTCGGACTTTGCAAGTTGGCTTGACTCGCACACGGAGGAATTGCACGCGGCCGATCCGATGCTTCCGATTCGGCGTGATGAGAAGATTCTTCTGGGGCCGCTTTCGTATGCTCAAGAACGACTTTGGTTTCTTGATCTCCTCGAACCCGACAATCCCTTTTACACGACGCCCTTTGCGATCCGGCTAGCGGGTCCTCTTGATTCAGTAGCACTTCGACAGTCGCTCGAATTGCTTGTGCAGCGACACGATACTTTGAGAACCGTCTACGGCGAAGATCGCGGTGTTCCCTTTCAACGAGTGACGGATGTGACGTCGATCGAATTGACGATCGAGAACTTCGGAGAACTAACTCCGCAAGAGCAGGAAGAAGCGGTTTCCCAGATCAGTCACCAGGAATCGGAAACACCCTTTGATCTGCATTCCGGCCCTGTGATTCGATGCCGACTTTTGGCACTGGGGAGCGAATCGCATGTGCTTGTACTGACAATTCACCATATTGCAATCGATGGTTGGTCTTCGGGAGTATTGCTCGGCGATCTTGCAGCCTTGTATCAGTCGGTATTGAATCAGCGCGCGGCGGATCTACCGCCCCTGGCGGTTCGCTATCTCGATTACGCGATCTGGCAACGGGAGCAATCGGCCGAACAGACGTTCGAAGAACATTTGGACTATTGGCGTGAACAGTTACGAGATTTGAGTCCGCTTGATTTACCGACGGATCGTCCCCGTCCATTGATTCAGCGATATCGGGGTGGCCGAGTCTCGGAGACATTGCCATCGGATTTAGTTTTGGATCTTAACAAACTTGCGAGGGATCATCACACGACAGGTTTCGCTGCATTGGTAACGTGTGTTTGCTCTGTCCTTTCGATCTACAGTGGCCAGCGCGACATTTCAATCGGAACGAGTGTGGCTGGGCGCACTCGACCGGAGATCGAAACGTTGGTTGGCTTTTTTGTCAACGCGGTGGTGTTGCGTCTTGATTGTTCAGCAGGAGATAGCTTTGTCAGTCGTCTTTCTCGGGCGAAGGAGGTTGTTTTGTCGGCCTTCTTGCATCAGGAGACACCCTTTGAGAACGTGGTGGCGGCACTGAATCCGGAGCGGGAGACAAATTATAACCCGCTGGTGAAGGTGTTCCTGGTGCAGCAAGCTTTTCCGACACACAATCGAGTCGGAGAGCTTGAGGTTCGCGGGGAGTTACTTCCAGTATCGGTAGGGACATCCAAATTTGACTTGACATTGTTCGCCACGCCACAACAAGACGGCAGTCTCAAATTGGAAGCGGAATATAACGAAGCCCTCTTTGACCGGTCGACCATCAACACACTCCTCCTGCACATCCATCGTTTCGCAAAACAAGCGACGGAGAAGTCCACTCGACTGTTGGAGAAAGTCGAATTGCTTTCCCCCGAAGAATCCGCGCTGATTCTTTTCCATTGCACTTCTCGAAATCATGTACGTCCTGATGTCGTGCACGCCGTGTTTGAACGGCAGGCAGTTCAGACCCCGTCGCGCGTTGCGATTGAAGATCGACAGCAGACGTGGACGTATGCGGAACTGAATGCCTGGAGTGACTGCATTGCAAGACGTTTGCGGCCTCACGTTTCCAAAGCCGGGCAGATCGTTTTTGTGACGAGCGAGCGGAAAAGCTCGACTGTGGCAGCCATCTTGGGAATCCTCAAGGCGGGCGCAGCCTATTTGCCTTGCGATCCAAAAACGCCGGTCGAACGCATGAAATCGCTGGTTGACCTGACGTGTCCAGTGGCGGCGGTCGGATTGCGAGATTACTTTGCTAAAGTGACAAGAGAGACCATCGCCATTGATATTCCCTCTTTTGATTCGCTAGCCGACGAAGTCAAGCAGTCAGACGAACGTTCCAACGCAGCGGTGCAGTCGAGTCCGCGAGACACTGCGTACGTACTTTGCACCTCGGGTTCATCGGGAGTGCCCAAAGCAGTCGCTGTATCACACGCCGCAGCGACTAACTATCTCAACTGGGCAGACACGCAATACCGTAGTGACGATCATGTCAGTGCCTTGCTTCACACGCCATTGACCTTTGATTTGACCGTAACGTGCTTGTTCCTGCCGCTCTTGTCCGGCGGTACGCTTAGAATCGCGCCATCGGATCTAGAGCTCGATCAACTTAGTAGTGAGCTAGCCAAGAACCCTGCTAATTCGATCGTCAAAGTCACACCGTCGCACCTGAAATTGTTGGGTGCGTTGAAGAGCGACGGCTTTCTGGGAAGTCCTTCGGTAATCGTTGTCGGTGGTGAGGAACTCCCCTTGGATGTAGTGCGAATGACGCTGAGTGGTCATCCGGGTGCAATCATTGTCAACGAATATGGTCCCACGGAAGCAACGGTAGGCTGCACAACCTGGGAATGCAGTTGCGTAACCGATCTGAATGACTTGCGGCGAGTTCCAATCGGACAGGCTCGCGGTGGCGCGGCGGTATATTGTTTGCGTCCCACAATGCTCCCCTGCCCATTGCGTGTCGCTGGGGAACTCTATCTGGGAGGACCAGGCGTTGCTCGCGGTTATGTGGGAGCACCACGCGAGACGGCCGCTCTCTTTGTCCCCGACCCGTTTTCGGGTATTCCCGGATCTCGACTCTACCGTTCCGGTGATCTCGGCCGCTTGCTGCCGAATCAACAATTGGAGTTTCTGGGCAGAGTTGATCAACAGCAGAAGATCAGAGGCTTCCGTATCGAACCTGGCGAGATTGAGGGCCTTCTCAATTCCCATCCCGCTGTCTCAGAGTCGACTGTCATGGCTTCTCCGGAAGGCGACGCTCTGCACGGTTACTGGGTACCATCTGAATCCGCACTAGAAAGAGAAAATCCGGAAGATACGCACGGAATTGTGGAACGATGGACGGATGTGTTTCAAAGGTCGTATTCCACCGGCAGCCAGTATCTCACAGGTGAGGAAGCCAGCGGACGCGATGAGTTTGACATCGTGGGATGGATTAGTAGTTACTCAGGAGAGGCTTACTCTTATGAAACCATGAGAGAGTGGGCAGTGGACACCGCCAAGTCAATTCGCGAGTTCTGCCCCTGCAACGAGATTCTAGAAATCGGCTGCGGAACGGGTATCCTTCTGAGTCAACTCGCGCCGAAGTCGCGGCGATTTGTCGGGACCGATTTGAGTGAAAACGTACTGCAAACGCTGCGTCAAAGGATCACGCCCAAAAACTGGTCTGTCAAAATTGAGCTTCACCATTTGGCCGCAAACGAAATTCAATTTGAAGCGGATTTTGATACCGTCATCTTAAACTCGGTGGTGCAGTATTTCCCGAGCAAGCAATATCTTGATGACGTGATCGAGAAAGTCATCGATTGCATTTCGCCAGGAGGCACACTGTTCATTGGTGATGTTCGCAATCTAGCCACGGACCTGTTGTTCCATATGGAGGTGGTGTCTGCGAAGCGAAAAACGTTGTCACGCGATCAGATTTATCAACAAGCGTTGCTACGTCAATCGCACGATGGAGAACTTGTACTGCATCCCGGGTATTTTCTCGAGTGGGTAAGGCGGCATCCCCGCGTAACCGGGGCACGGATTTCACCAAAGGTACTTTCTTGCGAAAGCGAGATGGCATCGTATCGCTTCGACGTAGCGATCCAGCTTGACGACCACTCTGAGCGCGATGAATACAATTTTAATAGCTGCGGTGCGGACTTCCGAATCGATGACTTTCGAGAGTTGATTCGGAACGTAGATCGTCGACCCGTTGCTCTCCAAGGAGTCCATCATGCTCGGCTAAGTGCTGCCAATCGCCTGCGCGATCGAGGGGGATGGGCCGGGATCTGTCCTGTAGAGCTCAAGCAGGTCTGTGAGGAATCCGATTTCAAGTTGATGTTGAGTTGGGCATCGGCAAGTTCGGTTGGCGCATATGATTTGTTGGCTGTTCCTAAGGAAATAACGGCGCCGTGGATTCCATTTCCAGTAACGGCAGCTCCGGCGCTGACTCACAAGCCACCGTTCTTAGGAATGCAGTTGGCAAAATGGCATCCAACTCTCATCGACTATTTGCGCGCTCACCTCCCGAAGTACAGTGTCCCACAAAGATTTATGGCGCTGCAAGAAATGCCGGTGACGATCAATGGCAAACTTGCCAGATCACGGCTTCCATCTCTTGGCACTCCCGGGAGTGCTGGAAATTCTTCACATCAGTTTGTCAAACCACAAACGGAAACAGAGGTCGTCGTAGCCACCGTTTGGAGCAACCTGCTCGACCGACAAGTTGGCCGAACCGATGATTTTTTTGTTCTCGGTGGACACTCGCTGCTGGCTGCCCAAGTGGCGGCCCGCTTAAGAGAGTCGTTAGGAGTTGAGGTTCCACTGCGAGAGCTATTCAATCGCCCCAAGCTCAAAGACTTTTCACTTTGGCTCGAGGAGCAACTAGACGGTGCGGAAAGTCGTTCAAGACACTTGCAGATCACGCGAACGACGACCGGGGCAGGTCCGTTCCCATTGTCCTTCGCACAGGAACGACTCTGGTTCTTGGATCAACTCGGCGATGATTCTCATGCCTATAACGTTCCACTTGCAATTCGGCTGCGAGGTGATCTGTCAGTATCACAACTCGCAATGGCAATCGGAAAAATCGTGGAACGTCACCCCGTTCTACGGACCACGTTCAGGCAATCCAGCGGGATTCCTTACCAGATGATCGAACCCCTCGCTGATTGTCCGTTGGGCGTCGAAGATCTCAGCGATATCGACAAAGAGGATCGAGAACGCGAGGCCCAGAAAATCATTCAGCAGGAATCGAACACAGTTTTCGATTTGCAGACCGGTCCTGTGTTTCGAGCTCGAGTTATTAAGCTCGGTGAAGCAGAACATTTATTGGTGATGACAATCCACCATATTGCGATCGATGGTTGGTCGATCGGAATCTTGTTGTCGGAACTGGCAGGGTACTATCAGCAGGCGGCGGACCACGACACTTCGGTGCGTCCAGATCTGCCGATTCGATACGTCGACTATGCCGTTTGGCAGCGCAATGAACTTGCGGGTGAGAATCTCGGAATCCATCTGCGCTACTGGAGGAATCACCTCAAAGAGTCCCGACGGACAACATTGATCCCGGACAAATTAGAACATTTTGCGGATCAAGTAGGTTATCACGGCGGACGGCTACGTCGCAGAATCCACGTTCCACTGATAGAACGCATTGACGGTATAGCAGCCGAATGCCAAACGACTCGCTTTTGCGTCCTTGCAACCGCGTTCTCCCTGGTAGTCAGTCAATATACCGATGATGACGACATCACCTTTGGGACAAGTGTTGCTGGCAGAAATCAACCGCAACTGGAATCTCTCATTGGCTTTTTCGTCAACGCAATCGTGATGCGTTTGCAAGTGGACGGCGATCAGAGTTTTCGTCAACACATGATGCGTTCACGCCAAGTCTTGTTGGATGCACTAGAGCATCAAGATGCACCATTCGAACGAGTTGTGGCTGAACTGAATCCGACACGAGAGAAGGTATCCAACCCACTCGTCGGGATGTTTTTGGTTTATCAGTCGTTCCCCAAACCCAAAATTTCTGGCCTGACACTCGAGACTGAGCTGATGCCAGTTCCGATCGACACGTCCAAGTTCGACCTTACCTTGTTTGTCAATGAACTGGACGAACACGGCTTGGAATTCGAAGCTGAATACAACACGAAACTCTACGAACCCGATACCATAGCGAACTTTTTGTCGTTGCTCATGGAGATCGTTGATGCTGCGACGGGAGCTCCGAATCTACCGATTGGCCAACTACGGAAATTAACGGAAGGTGACTCCGAATTCTGGTCTCCGCAAGAGTTCGAGGTTTGTAGCGACTCCCACCAGAAAAACTCGCGCGATGTTTCGTCGACCTGCGTTTCCTTCTCGTCAGCTCAGCTTGGCAAAGAAATCAAACGGTGCGCAGCGTTGATGCAGGCTCAGGGGCTCGGATCGCACGCAACTGTTCTCCTTTGGATGCCAGCCCAGATCGAGAGGCTGATTGCGCTCGCCGCCGTGAAGACACTTGGTCATCAGGTCAGGATCATCGATTCCAATCAGACGGCTTTGGAAATTGCAGCGCAAAACCCCGACGTTGATCTCATTCTCACAATGCCCTATAGAAGTGGATGCCTGGAGCAGCTCTCGGCACCCCATTGCTATTATGCATTCGCCGCCAACTCCGAATTGGAGATTGAAGCGAAGAATTCGCCCCAACAGACGATTCTTCGATCTCTGAAGATTATCTACCAACTGTGGGATGGAAGTCCGCATGGCACTGTTGGGCAAACTGCAATTTTTGACGGCAAGGACTTTCAGCAGATTGAACTCCGCGCGAGAAGAATCGATAACCGGCGCATCCAATTCTTACCTTCGCGTTTCCAACTTCGATCCATTGACGATTACTTGGGATATCTTGCGGAACGTGCCCAGCAGTTCGACTCTGTCGTCGAAGCAATTGCTTTGAGGGAAACCTCAGACAATCGCGTCCATGTTTTTGTCAAGCTTGAAACAACGCACGCTGTGACAGACGACTTTGAGGCGATGTTGATCCCGCCAGACAATCCTTTCTCGTCCTCATACGCTGAGGTACACTTCGTGCAACAGTGGCCAATCGCGGATGCCGGTCGCTTGGATCGCCATTCGCTTCTGACAAGTTTGGCAATTAGCGAAAAAGCCGCAGTTTATGTTGAGACCAAGACCGAAACGGAATCGCAATTATCCGAGTTATGGTCTCAAGTGCTGGCCGTCGACAGCGTTTCCAGTTCCTCAGATTTCTTCGAACTAGGAGGACATTCTCTGTTAGCCGCGCAGGTCGTCGCGAGACTGCGAACACATACTGACAAAGACATTCCGTTGCGCGCGGTGTTTGAGCATCCTGTACTTTCGGACTTTGCAAGTTGGCTTGACTCGCACACGGAGGAA
>JAGQPR010000397.1 GCA_020426625.1 Planctomycetales bacterium | reverse complement strand
GCTTTTTGCTGCGCGGCATGGGAGAGGCAGATGAAGAATGCCCAAGTTATTTTTCCCAGGTCCTAGGTCGCTTGGCTGGTGGCCATTACAAAGTCCTGAGTGACTTGCTCGGCGATAACACAAGGCTGTTTGCTTTGGGCAATTCGGATTTGCATTTGAACAGACCACTTGCCTTCATGATCGCCGCGCACTAGCCAATGGGGCATGACACACACCGACTGATGCACTAGTTCATAGCCTGCTTCACTTTGACTGACACTTTCCACTGGGAAAGTCCACAGCCCTGATGGTCGGCTCAAACCGACGAGGATATCGACCCCCTGCCACTGGTCGATCATTCCTAGGTGCTGCGTTGCACTCAGGTTCATGCGGGTGCCGAGATGCCCTAGCCGAGTTCCTCGAGCGTCGTAGAAATAACGGTCGTCTGCGCCAGCGGGAAGGCCAGCAAAATTCCACTCCACGGCCAAGTGCAGTTCACGGTCTCTAGGCAAGCCTTCCAACAAGTAAACGATGTCTAACAGTGGGCTGCCAGCTTCAACTGTCACGGCCTTGGTCAAACGGAAGGGGATTCCCCATGCATTTCCATCGCGACTTAGCTGCAATTGGATCTTTGATGCAGCTCGACGCAGCTTGGCGTCAAATCTTTGAGCGACAAAATCACCACGCTCCATCGCACTGCCGTCTGCCACACTGGCGGCTGCGACATCATTATCGAAAAAGTGCTCAAGGAAGCTCTTGCGGGGATAGGCATCGTACTGGATCAAGTTTTCCAGGCCCGCCTGCTTCAACACAACTTGATCATGAATGCTTTTTACATGGTCAGTTGCCTGGTGTGCCGTCGCGTTGAGAATCTTCTGATGGTACGCCTCCGGACGACGCTGCATCGTGGCAAGTAGATTTTGTCGCGTTGCACGCACGTCCAACTCATACATCATGCCGCCTGCCGCAGGCGCAAAGTAGGCAACGAACTGTTCGTTGGCCAGTTTCACTTCCGGTCGCAGATCAAAATTGTAGTCCTCACTACGAGCTTCAACGAAGCTGGCTTTTCCGTGCTCCAGATACTCCAGTTGATTGTCGGCCGCGATTAGCTCACTATAAATTGCATTGCGCAAGTGTGGTAAGTAGATGCCCCCAAAGGCTCCATGCCAGTAGGCGCAATTGCACTGACCACGGTACAAGTTGTCTTCGACTTCGCTAAGCAATTCCGCGTCGCCCGAGCGTCGGCGCGCGTCTTCCAGCGCGCGGCTGATCTCCATCATGCGGGCG
The DNA here is from genome assembly GCA_020426625.1 of Planctomycetales bacterium. GTDB lineage: Bacteria > Planctomycetota > Planctomycetia > Pirellulales > Pirellulaceae > Aureliella. The sequence goes on along the minus strand of JAGQPR010000397.1, from coordinate 6,172 downwards.
TACATCTCGTTGGATTCCGCATAGCGAACCAAGAAATTACGCCAGTTACCTCCTCGCATAAACTGGGAGATCTCATCCCAACGCGGGTGTTTGCTCAGTTCGGTTGAAAGTTCTTGATACAACTCATGCTGGGTAACCGGCAAGGCCCATTCGGTCATTTCGCGGTAGCTGCAGTCTGGCAGATAGACCTTTCCACGTGGTGCTTGGTCCTTGGCAACTGTCGAAAGAGTAGCCGTCTTCAGCCAAGTGGAATTCGCTTCCAGCGCATCGAAAAAGCGTCGCAGCCAACCGCGCTGGTAAACATGGTCCTTGGTATCCGGCCATGTTCCAAATTTTTCACCGTCGTCGCCAAATACAAGTGTGGCGTTGGGGTCCCGCTGGGCGACTTGCCGGCAGTATTCGATCGTCTGCTCAACGTCGGCAAAGGGAATTAAGTAACGCAAGCGCTCGCTGCCTGGGAAAACCTTCAAATTGCTACCATCGTGTTCCGTGATGAAGCACCCGGTCAGATCCTGCTCCGACAATCCAGCTGCTTTGAAGTGGAAATCATCCAACACAGTGTACTGAATGCTGGCTTTCGCAATGTCACTAACCAGGGCAGTTTCCCAGACTCTCTCCGGCATCCACATTCCGCGAATCTGAGTGCCGAACAAACTGTTCAAGTATTCGCTGTAGGCACAGATCTGTCCGATGCGATCGCGAGAAGGCAGTATAGGCAAAATGGGTTCGTAAAATGGGCCACCCAGGATTTCGATGCGTCCAGCAGCCACAAGTGTCGCAACGCGTCGCACATATTCTGGAAACCGCTGCTCAATCCAACGCAGCAATGGGCCCGAAGTGTGAAGCGAAATGCATATTTGTGAGTAGGACTCAAAGACATCCAGGAATGGGAGGTAGCTGTCGTAATAGGCCTGTTCAATGACTTCGTCAAAGTTCCCAATAGGCTGGTGATTGTGCAGGACGAGGCACAGGCGTAGGTTTGAACTCATGACGTTTTTTGCCGGTTAAATGAACGATGCAACCAAATCAATCAACAAGCCGAATACGACATCCAACGAACGCGTCGAGCCCGTTTTGTCTTTTCTATCGGCATGTTCAGCCCAACTGCTGAATCTTTCCCAATAGTTGTTATCGAACTGTCTCGTTAGCACCTGCTGGCGATTTTCAGTCAGCAAGTCAACGCGATGGACGCCTAGCAATCAAAATAAGGCCCAAAGCCACAAATATCAGTCCAGCTAGCAGGCCGAACGAGATCGGTTCTTTTAGAACGGTATTGCCGATCAGGACGCCAGCAACCGGAGCGACAAAATTGAAACTGATCATGACGCTGGGGGAGAATCGCCGCATTAAGTAGAAATTGACCGTGAAGGCCAGCCCCGCGATGACAATGCCTTGATAAAGAATGCCAGCTATGGGAAGGACGCCAACTTTTTCCCAGTGAATTTCTTCCCAGCTGACCGCGCCGCATGCAAACAATGGCAACGAAAGCAGCATTTGCCAGAACGTCAGCCGAACTTCGTTACCTCGCTGCAGCAGACGTCCCGAGAGAGCCAATCGCAAACCTAACAGGCATGCGCTGGCCAAAACCATCCAGTCCCCCAAGCCACCTAGCGGACCGCCAATCGCTGTATTTCGCATCAAGACGATGACGACACCGACAAAGGCAATTACGCAACCAGCAGCACGGCGGAGACAAACGCTATCACCGGGCACAATTAGATGCGCGAATAACACGCCAAACAGTGGATTGGTAGATATCAAAACCGCACCGTTTGTCGCCGAGGTGGCACCAATGCCGACATTCATCAAGGCGACTTGAAGTGTAAAGATCAAACCGATGGTTGTCAGCGCTAGCCACTCGTCCCGCGCCGGCAATAGGCTTACGCCCACATACCGTGCCCAGGCCGAGACACAAAAGCAACCGAGTGTGAATCGAAGTAAGCCACTCCAGAGGGGCGGGAACGCTTCCAGCCCCAGTTTAACGGCTATTGGATTGCCACCCCAAAGCGTGTGAATACCAATGGCAACGCATACGATTCCCACAGGTATTCTGTTGTCCTGATGCAAACGCTGCTGCGCATCGGCTGCATTGCCGGACTCAGATAAGGACTCCAGTTGTCTACACCTCCCAGACTCGAGGGCTACGGAAACGCAGGAGGTTTGCATCTTCGTCGTTGACAAATTCTTCTGTGGTGGGATTGATAGTCAACTTTCGCTGAAGCATCCAAGCTAGCGCAGCCGCGTGGCATGCGATGTGCGACCTCCGCATGACGGTGGGGTTGCAGACGGTTTGTGATCGACTCTTAACGCAATCAAAAAAGTTTCGAGCGTGTGCTGACACATCCAGGCCACGCACACGTTTGATTTGCGAGATCTCACGATTGAGCGCTTCGGAGCTAGCCACGATTTCTCCCTCGTCACCTGTCTCGACAGAACCATCGTCACCATTAAACCGAACTGGACATGTGCCCAACCGCGTGATCCACCGTGGGCTACGATCTCCAAATGGATCGGCCAGAAAGTCGATGACCAGTTCTACGCCGTTCTCGTACGTACAGGTAATTTTATCATCGCTAGGCAGGTACTCGATCGGCATCGTATCGTCGGCCTGGTTCGCCCACTGGCAAAGATCTACGGTATGCGCCCCCCAGTCCAACAGTCGCGCGCCGCTATCGAAATCGTGCTGACCTCGCCAGCCGCCGTTTACGTATTTCTCGTTGTATGGCCGCCACGGCGCTGGGCCGAGCCACATGTTCCAGTCGCAGATTTCCTTTGCTGGAATAGGTTGGCCCGGTAACCAGTCATTGTTCAGAGTGGGAATGTAAACAGTTGCTTCCAGAGTGTGGATTTGTCCCAATTTGCCGGTGTGAGCTAGCTGCACCACTTTCTGAAAATTGGGCACACTACGACGCTGTGTTCCTGCTTGGAAAATGCGTCCAGTGCGTTCGAAGACCGTTGATATATTCTGGCAATCTCCGATCGTAATACCACACGGCTTTTCGCTGTAAACGTCTTTGCCTGCTTCCGCAGCCGCAATGGAAGCCGCTGCATGCCACCGATCGCCAGTGGCAACGATAACCGCGTCAATATCGTCGCGGGCAAGTAACTCCCGAAAATCTCGGTACAACACTACGTCCTGGTTTCCGTAGTGATCATCTACCAGTTTCTTACCAGCTTCACGGCGCGACTTTTGCACGTCGGCGATCGCCACGCATTGAACATCGTCCAGCTGCAAGATTGAGCGCATGTCATATGTACAGCGAGGACCAATACCAATCACGCCAAGTGTGATTTTCTCCGATGGAGCAACGTGTCCTCCGGCTCCCATTGCCTTCGACGAAACAAAGTAGGGAGCGGCAAGCGAGGCTGCGGATGCCTTCAGAAAACTGCGTCGAGCGAGGCTGTTTCGATGGTTTTGCATGACAAGTGCTCCTGAAAAAGCAGGGGGATTGAAATCGGAGGCTCGGCGCCAGACAGATTGGCAGGACATCTGTTGAAGAGTATCTCAAGTATTGTCGCAGCTCGTATCCAACATCCAACAGGTTTTACCAAATTTGGCTACGGAACGCATTGCTTGTCGAATGAGATTTTCGGCACTCCTCGCTAATCGCCACGACGTTGGTCAGCCACTCCGAGGCTGGTGTCGCGACGCAGCTTCTTTCTTCGAGTCCCAGAGAGACCGACTACGTGAAATGCCAACTAAACCGCAACTGCATGTAGTAGACCTAAACGCTCCTAAGGGGGCAGCTATCCATATCTTGCCAAAGAGTCATCGATAGTGGCCCTACCCAGCTAATCTGCGGTACGAGGTACGATGTACTTTAACTCAGCGAACCCCGAGCCTATGGCCCGAGCTGACACTAGAATTAACGGAGGAAACGCGATCAAACGAGGAAGCAGAGGTTTTCCACTACCTAACGTAACGGAACCCACTTGTACTGTGATCTCATCCAGTAGCCCGACATCGTAAAACTGCCCTACAAGATCTCCGCCACCAACCAGCCAGATATTCGATCCTTTTGCTGCATTCACCATTTGCTCATGGACAGGCGCGACATCGCCGGAAACAAAGTGAATTTCGGCGCCGGGAACTGATTCTTGCGGCCTAGTTGAAAATACCCAGGTCGGCTGCTGGTAGGGCCACGCAGCGGGCTTCGAAGGATCGACATTGATAACATGTCGCAGCATCCATTGGTAGGTGTTGGCACCCATCGCCAACGCGCCGACGTCCTTTATGAACTCGGGATACCCTGTGTCCTTCACGTCACCGAGTTGAAACAACCAATCAAGCGAATCTGTAGCTGTGGCGATGAAACCATCCACGCTGGAAGCCGTATAGTACTGTGTCTTCATCTATTTCACTGTGTCTTCATCTATTTCACCTGGGTTTCGAACTCTGCCGCTCAAGTTATTTTGAGCCAGGTCTCAGAAGCCAGTTCATCAGAATCTGCGCCGCAGTAGCAATAGCGAGCGATCGCTGTCCGCAATTGGAGGAACGGACAAGGGTAATAGCCGAGCCAAGTGATCCGCAATCTCCTGTACCGGATCGTCGCTCATGCTGCGCACAACCTGCAGGAGTTCCTCCTGCGAGAACCCGCCGTTCATTCGGCCAGACACTACGGCAGACGAAGCGATAAGCAGCATGTCGCCGCCGTCGAGCACCAAGTGTTCGTCGCGAAAAGTAGTGTCCGGTTGAACAGCAAGCCGCGTCTGCGTCCCATTGAGTGGTCTAAACCCATAATGCGATATCTGAAATGCCTGGATGTCCCCTGCCATACAAAACTGCACCGATCCGCTTTCCGGATGTACTTGCAAGTAGGCCAGAGAGCTGGACCAATCTCCGTCTTGTGTCTCCCACAACACATCATTTGCCCGTCGAAGTACTTGGGCAGGCTTGTGCCGCGAATTCCAGCAAGTCTCCACAACCGTTTGCATGCTGATGGCAACCAACCCACCACTGACGCCAGTCGTGTTTGCAGATCCCATGGTTGCACAAATTTGATGAAATCGGTTGTAATGCCAACTGTGGAAGTTACCGCCGAGGGAAGCTCCTTGAAAGGTCCAGCCGCCGATCTCATAGTCTTGGTGCAACGGCTGGTTACTAGGCAGCCGAGACGACTGAATTAACCCAGCAGCGTCCAATTGCCGCTCGATACCCCGATTCTTGAGTACTTCGTCGGCCAACACCGTTCGTTCGATATCTACCAAAATCTTATCTGCTGCCGCCTTGGCAACATCAATGTCAATTGCGGTAAAGTCTCGCACGTGTTCGCTCCACAACCAAAGCGTACCGTGGGGCATGAGCGGCGATCCAATCGGCAAACACATTGCTGCAGCGAAGGGTTCAGGGCAATTCCATTCTGGTGCCAGCGCGGTGTTCTCCAGTAGAACGGCATTTCCCATCAGTGCTTCCAAGTCGCCCAAGCAACCGCGCAAGTCGCGAGGAGCTTTGGCAAGAGCTGACGTGGGTAATCCCCAACAACTGCGCATTTTCAGCTCACTGGTCGTGTCATCCAGAAGATAGATGGCTGCCGCATCACTGCAAGTTTGGGCCGCTGCTCGATGCAAAGATTCTGCCAATCGCCCTGCCAATTGTTCAGACTCGTCTTGGCGGATGCTGACCGATAACGAAGTCGCCAGCTGCGCTTCCTGCTTGGCAATCGTGCGCTCGGCCGCATTTGCTGATTGGATCAATTCGTCGATCTGTTCGAGCAACTCCCAGGCAGCCTCTTCACTAGTCCGATTCTCGAAACTCAGTTCTTCGATATCCAGCATGCCGTCCATCGGATCGCTGCAAACCAATCGCATCCGACGTTTCAGTGGCAGCTTTGCAGCTTCAGGGTCAGAGGCCAGCACGTGTTCAACGACCGGGTGATGGGGCGTACCGCCCAGCGGTCTAGGAATCCAGCCAGTCGCAGTGGTGAAGGCCTGCATGAGAGCATCGATATCCACGTCTCGTTCGGCGCCGTCGGAGCCCAATTGTGTTTCGTCTTCGACATGGATCTTGAGATGCCCGGGAAGCTTCCTAGCCATTGATTTCCTTCCGCTTGGAAATTCTGATCAATATGAGGTTTTCTTTCGACACTTCTCGCTAATCGCCACCACGGTTTCATCGCAACTCACCCTCCCTCCGAAAGTTACGTCGTTTGGACGTCACTTTCGGAGGGGAGGG
>JAGQPR010000396.1 GCA_020426625.1 Planctomycetales bacterium | reverse complement strand
CCCATGCTTTTTGCTGCGCGGCATGGGAAGGCAGATGAAAAATTCCAAGTTATTTCTCCTCAGTTCCTAACTAACTAAAACTAAGCCCCGAGCTGAATATGGCACCCACACTTTCGCGGAGCGAAAGGCGACTATGTGCCACTTGGTGGAACAAATTGACCTGACGAAAATAAGAAAGGGGCAGCTTGCGCTACCCCTAACTGATCGGTTAAAAAATTTTTCTAGCGTCAGATCACTAGAACACGTACTCGCCGCCAATGGAAAAGCCTTGATAGAGAGCCTCGCCGTCGACGTCGATGATTGGGAAGCGATTGGCTGTGAAGTTACCGCCGCCAAGAGCGTTGCCAAAGTCGCGAGTGTTCATGTTCTCGCCGGCCAGTGCCAAGTTGTCGATGTACAACAAATTGTACGAGACCTTGGCTGACCAAGAGTAATTTAAACGATAAACGATCGAGGCAACCAGTTCGCCCAAGTAGGCGGTCCTGCCGTCTTGAATGAATTCACTGGCACCCGGAATTGAGTTGGAAACTACCTGCGACTCGACTTCTGCGTGGTTGCCAAAGATACCCGCTTTCGATTCGACGCCAATTAGCACACCGGGACAAATGTTAATCCACACGTCACCACCGGTTTGGAAGCCGGTCAATTCATTGCGAGTTACCGTGTCGTAGTCAAAGTACCGCAACTGATCAAAGAGGAACGTGTTGTTATTGCTCCCGACCGCTGAAAAGCCGAAACGCTCGTCCAAATCGAAGTAGCGTATGCCCATCAACCACGAACCTTGGATGCTACGGAATGGGCTGATCCAGCGTCGGCGATAGTTGACTTCACCATTGTGCAACTCGGAGTTGTAGCTGATCGTGTGCGTAAAGCTCATATCTGTGTCGTCAAAGCCATTGGGAGGCATGTTTCCATAGTTGCTGAAGATGGAAAACAGATCGGGAGTGCCGCGAGCTACGGTGCTGGCTGTGTAGCTAGTATTCCAGTTGTTCAATCCAAAGTAACGTGCTTCGACATTGCTGCCGGGGCCCGTCTGCAACGCGGCGATCAATTCCAGGCCGTAGCGAACACGATCCAGGCTCAATTGGTCTGTTCTGAGCATTACCGGACCACTGATACCGTCAGTGCTGACCACCTGCGACCTAGCGAACACACCAGTGACTGGGTCGCGCAGACCAGTTTGAAATCCGCCGAAATTGCTTGTTCGAGCCAGCCCGATCGTACCTGCGTAGAAATCGAACCAGCGTTGAGCATCCCCGCCGCCTTCTGTGTAGGGGCCTAGAGGGCTTCCGCTAACGAATTCCCCTGGCGCTGGACCGGGGAACGACATGCTCATGGGTGCGTCAGGCATAAAGATCCCTGACTGCATTGCCCCACCTGGTGGCATCATCGTCGGAGGCTGCGCGAGCAGCTGTTTCGTCGTCAGTCCTTGAGCACTTACGAGGAGAGCAAGCCCCACCGTCAGCCAGTGCATACGCCCACTGAGCATTGTCATTGATTTCTCTCCAGCGGCACATCGTCCGTATTCGGCAGTTTTACACGCTCAATGCAACCATGCTTTGAGCGCATAACATAAATTCGGTATCACCCGAAAACTCGTTACAGACGTGCTTATCGGCACTGGCGATCCGAAAAGTTTGCCAGATCCGGAATAATCGGGACGATCGATCAGCGTGGCAGCGCAAGAGAATCCAATGAGGAAAAATAGATGAAATGCGCGACTGAATTGCGGGTAGGTCCCACCGTGTGTTTCGAACCCTTCCTCTACGCCGAAATAAGAGCCGCCCCAGGGTCCGCGTCAACTAACGGAGACTGAGTGCAATGCTCGAGACGGAGCAGGGCGCAGGCCGCCAGAACAAAAGTGATCTGACTGGCGATCACGTTGATAGGACCACTCATTAGCCACTGAACGGTGCTGGCTATCGACATCGGACTGCGTGCGATTATCAGGCCACAGACTACTAATGGAAAAACGATGACCCCGGTCAACTTTGGCAATGTCCAGCAATCCTTAAAAACCCAGGCCGAGGCTGTCCAACTACCAATCAGTCCCATGATTAAGCAGCAAAAAGCACTGATCATCAGCAATAGATGCGAAGCAGGTTCGCTGTGGCTGTATAGTCGAAATCCGGCCGCACAGCAGACAGCGCTCAACGTGGTGAGCATCGCTAGATCCAGAATCGAAAACCTGAGCCAATACTCTGAGTTTCCTTCTAGACCTGCTTGCAATGCAGGTTGCCGCGGCCAGGTTTGTTTCGACGCCAACCAGCCGACTACAAATGCTAGCGATGCCAACAGCTGGCTTTCGGCACGACCGATATCCGACACTAGACAAAGAGCCTGGCTACTCAATAAGAACACCAAAGTAGCCCAAACTGCCCAGGTGACCCTGCCTCGCCCGATACCACTACAGGCAAAACCTGCGAGAAACTGGCTCGCCCAGAAGACTCCCACCGCTGTTGGTTGAAACCAAAATGGTGGTTTCAGGTGGCATGTTACCAGCCCGCAGGCAATCAACACGATTCCTGCAAACAGCGTTTTCGCAAGCGGCGTTCGCTGCTCCTGAACCAGGCAATTGCCAAGTTCTATAGAATCGCCTGACTCTGGAAGACCTATGCAGGTCGCTTCCAATCGTGATGCTCTGGTCAAGCGGGCCATTATTGCGCAAGCCTCATTCTGTACCGGGCAAAGAATAAACTTGTTTTCACGTTGACGGACAGCAAGCGGAATGCGAGTAATGAATGCAAAGTAAGCCTACTCCGTAGTGTTCTGCAGTTGTGGACAATCCAGATAGGACGACAATTGAAAGGTGGAAGCTGGCTCCGTGGGAGCCGTGTAATCGGATTATTCGCCGTGTTCGTAGCCCCGGTCGCCGATCCGTGACAACGAATGACAAGTCGAGAGAGACGCGATTCTCATGCATTCACCTACGCAGCCCATACTTTGCTGTATTGGTAATTCAGTTGGAGGAGTTCCCATTCAGTTCATGATGGAGCGAGCTCTCAACGATCGCGGTATGGATTGGCGGGTCATCACGGTTGAGATCGTTGACGAAGAATTGGAAACGGCGCTGCAGGGAATGCACTCCATGAAGTTCTCAGCAGTCAGCTTTTTTGCTGAGCTTCAGGACAAGGCGGCGCAGGTAATTGATCCAGATGACCGAATCAGCCGTTTTGTGGGCAGCGTTAGCGGTGCCATGTATCAATCGGCGGGATGGCTGGCATGGCACAGTTTTGGTCCGGCAACACTACAACTGCTGGGCCATGAGGGCGAGTTAGAAAACTCTTGGATATGGCTATCAGGCGATTCGGTCAGGACGAGAAGTCTGTACGCCAGCTTGCACCAAGCCGCCGAATCGTGTCGCTTGGTCTGGAGCCACGCCCCCGATATTAGCTGCTTGAACGAAACGGAATCGAACGAACACTCCGATGCACCAGAGAGCCAAGCGGCGATGACTGGGCTCGACGTACATCAGTTGGGTGACGAGCAGTCAGCCAGCGATTTTCTATTGGAAGCATTTGAGCGCGATCAGCCTTCCCCAGCCAAACTATTGGTCATTGGCGACAATCTGCAGAAGCTCCACCCCCATTTGCATAGTCTCTCCCGGCATTACGAGCTCACGCTTCTGGCTGGCGGACAGACTGATCCGAAAGCTCCGCTCGACATTCCTGGGCGCGTACTTAGCGAGGCCGACCTGTTCGTTGCATCCATCGCTTATGACTTCTGGCGCTGGACTGGGATCACAGCCGACTTGTCTTCCCTTCGCGAAGCCTACGAAGAATATTGCGATTTTTGAGCTCAACGGACGTTCGCAATCCGTGCTGGATGCAAGCGGGAACCGGAATGTACGTCCTGTCTGCCGGACAGGATGTAACACCTTCCGAAGCTTGCTAGGCAAACGTTGTAAGAGCCTGGGTTGACCTCAGCTCGATGCCTTTGCCATGTGGATGTCATTCGCAACGTGGAACGAGCCATTTTCGCAGGATTGGCGGGCCGGTAGTTGCGTGATTTGGGGTTGCGTTCGGCTATGAGTGGAGTTGCTTGTTATGGACAATCGCGGCTCAGTTCCATGGCGGCTTGGTGGAGAGTTATTGCTCGATAGTTCAGCCAGAAGTCGAGCGCGTTGCCAGCGGAACCACAGCGAAAGCAGCGGTAGATATTCTTTGTCGTGTTTACGCTGAACGCGGAGTCGTCGTGGGTGTTGCAGTCGGTCACTTGGCTACGGCATGTAGTTAATGGGCAAGGGCCGCGGAGTTGTTCTCCGCGGCCCTTGGTGCTTTTCCAGTCGATCCGTGTGAGCAGGTCGATCAAGCGAATCTGCTGCTTCAGTTCACGATAGTCGATTCTCACGTCTGTCCCTCGATAGGACCTCGGACGGTCTTGCCACTGAAGGCGATGATGTTAGTTTGATCTATGACTCGATCCAGCAAGGCCATGGTCATCGGTGGATCTCCTAAATAGTCGGTCCAGTCCTTTAGGTTCACATTGGTGATAATCGCCGTTGAACTCCTCCTGTTCCGGCCATCGATCACTTTGTAAAGCAGGCTCAGCGCCTCGGGTACTTCCTTCCTCTCGAGCTTCTCGAATCCGAACTCGTCGATGACTAGCAGATCGTATGAGCAGTACTTTTTGACTTTGGGAGTGAGCGCTTTGATCGCTCGCGCTTTATTGAGCGTTTCGATCAAGCTCGCGCTGGTTTCATACCTGACGCGATAACCAAGAGCACAGCACTTGCGTCCGACGGCTTGAATTAGATGAGTTTTTCCTAGACCACTGGCGCCAACGAAAGCTACGTTTTCTTTGCGCTGGATGAACTGGGCGCTGGCCAGTTCCAAGAACGTCTCTTTGCGTATCGACTTCGGATTGCGTGTCCAGTCATAAGACTCAAGCGTGGCTTCCGTTGGGAACCCCGCTCGCTGAATGCGAGACTGGATCGCGGACTCTTGGCTGGTACCAGCTGGCCCTTCAAGGAACTTCGATAAGAGTTCGGTGGGGCTAAGGGATGTTTGGCTGGTTTGCTTTAGGAACTGGTCAAGCTGTTCCTCGGTCATCTTCATTTTCAGGATCTCCAGGTACTGAAGGATCCTCTCTCGGTGGCTCTTCTGTTTGGTCATCTTGTGCCTTGCTGTGGCTGTCGATCAGTTGTTGATACTCTTCGCTCCTTCGCGCTTCTACGCTGGTCGATTCCGTCAGTTTTTGGAGTGTCTCTTGCTGGGACTGACTGAGTAGTTCCCAGTTGGGCTTGGGCGTGCCGAAGTGCGCCAGAATGCGCTCAAGAGATTGATAACCGTACGCATGATATTGAATCGCGCGAGCCATCGCCGTCTGGCCATCCGACACTGGATAACCGTGCAGCAGTGAAAGAACACGCGCTGAGTCGCGCCTGCCATATCGGAACTTCTTCTGAAGACCATCGAAGTACTCAAGACCTACGGGGCCCCACTTGGCATACTTCTCGCGAAGAATGATCAGTTGCTGCGCATAGTCTTTGGGTGGAAGGTGCGACTCGTTGATCTGCTTTTCGTATCGGCAACGCAGCAGATTGTGCTCAGCCACCAGATCGACCGATGAACTATAGATTTGTAGTCGGTTTTCCAGGATTCGAACTGGCAGTGTCTGACCAACCAGGCGCCAAGGAACCGAGTAACGATTATCAGCGTACGTAATACAACCTTCACTATCGACGATCCGATAGACGACGTGCGCGGTGTCGAAGCGAATACCAGGCAGCGGAATCAGATGTGCCTTTTCTTGCTCGTGCAGTTCCAGTGGTGTGCGCTTGGTTGTGCCATGAATGCGTTTGTCATTGACTTCAGCTAGCCACCAGCTCGCTACTTCGTTCAGATGCTCCAGCGACCGAAAGGTCCGACCACCTAGCAAGTTTTTCTCGACATAGTCGAACGGCCTTTCCACTTTGCCTTTGGTCTGTGGACGTTCTGGCTGACAAGCCCATGGCCTAAATCCATAGTGAGTCGCGAAAGCCAGGAAACGCGTGTTATAAACGGGCTGACCATCTTCCCAGCGCGTCACCACGACTTTCATGTTGTCGTATAGACACGTAGCGGCAGCTCCGCTCAAGTGTTCGAAAGCGGCGATATGCTCGCGAGCTGTGGTCTCGAAGTCTTGACGCTCGGTAAATGAGATGTATTGCCGTCTCGAGTAACTCAAGATGTAACTGAACAGCTCTACCCGACGCCGGCCTTCTTGTTGAAAGTCGATCGTGTAGGTCGACCAGTCCATTTGAGCTTGAGTACCTGGGGCTGTTTCGAAACGTACTGTCGGTCGTTTCGTCTTAGGACGATGAGTCTTGAGGTAAGTGCGAACTGTCGAGTAACTTCCTGTGTAACCCAAGCCTCGCAGCTCTTCGTAGGTACGCTGAACAGTCAGGCCCGGGTAACGCTCCAGCAGCTGATGAAGCTGATCGATGAATGGATCGAGCTTGGTCTTGCGAACGATGCGCGGGGTTAAAGCCAGTGGTTGCTCGGAACTGGTTCGGGCGACATGCTGAGCAATGAGACGCGAGATAACATGTCGACTGATCAACGTGTCTCGTGAGATACTGCGAATGCCTTGACCACTCGTCCAGCGCGAGATGATCTCATTCTCTTGTGCAGGCGATGGTTTCATGGCAGCATGAGTTCCTTGACGAAGTCGCGGCTGGATTCATGAAGTAGAGCGGCTTCTTCACCCAGCCTGGTAATGCCTGGCAAGAGCACTGGTCGGTCACACGCCTGCAGTTCGCTGCGTCCAGTAAACCTGAGCCAATGGTTCATCTTGGTCGTTCCATCCAGCAGTATTCCCAGTCGACGAGCGATTCGATTACCTGCCGTGCTAAGCCGCGGATCCCACTGATGCACGTAGCTATCTTGCGATTGACGAATCGCTTCGCGAGGTTTTTCAAGTACGAAGTCCGTTTGCTCACGCGTGCTGGCCGATTGCAGCAGCCTGACTGCTTCACTGAGTTCACGCGAGGACAGCGCATGTTCGCTGGCGCACTTCATGACCGCGTTCTGGTTGCCGCGCGGCAACTGGGTCAAGTGTCGCGCTTGAGTTGGCGTGAGCAGACCAAGCCGCAGTGATTCCCGAGCCTCATCGGTCAATCGTTCTATCAGAGCCAGACGCCTGTTGACCCAGGACTTGTGCCTGCCGAGCATTTGAGCCACTTCGATTTGCTCGAGTCCGTCATCATTGACCAGCGCATAGATGATCCAAGATTCTTCCAGTTCGTTTGGGCGACTGGTAACGCGGTTGAGATTGAAGATTGCTGCCTTCGCACTGCGCTCATCGACGTCAAGTCTGCGAGCGCCGAGCCTATTCATTCCTTTGAGTGTCCGCGCAGCCCGCAGACGCTTGAAGCCATCGACGAGCACCAGCGCATCATCCAAGATGCAGTAGACCAATGGAGCCAACTGACCGTACTTGGATAATGAACGAACCATCAGA
>JAGQPR010000395.1 GCA_020426625.1 Planctomycetales bacterium | reverse complement strand
AGCCCCAAAGCAAGGTTCCTGGGTACCGTTCACCCCTTCGGCGAATATTTACAAACCGTGGTGGCGATTAGCGAGAAGAGTCCTTTTTACGTATCTTTCGCGGAGCGAAAGGCGACTAATGACACACTTTCGCGGAGCGAAAGGCGACTAAAGAAAGGCGACTTTCGGACACTAATTGATCGAACGTTGCTCCCGGATCAATCAAATCAGTAAGGAGCGTTTGAGATTAGTGTTGCGAGAGGATTGCTAATGAGCCATAAATCGGGTCCGCATTGCTTAGACTGGCAAGCGAACTGAACCATGAAACGACAGGGCTGAATGGATGAGTGATTGATATCGATTCGGCTGGTGACAGAGCGTGGTCGGAAGCCGAATCAGACTCTGGTTGTTTAGCTGGTTCATACCACCAGTCGGGTCCATTGACCAAGAATCCAGCAGGCAATCGACGGTCCGTATTGTCGATTGCCAACACGCAGCGGGCAGTCTGAGTACCAGCATCCAGCACAGGTGATATTGCCATCAATCGGGCAGTGATTTCGCCAGACATTGGGGCTTCAGGTACCAAGTTGCAGATTTGGTTCACGTGAAGGTAGGGCAGTGCCGTTAGCGGCACCTGCAGTTCTACGGTGAGTGTATCCAAATTGACTAACATCATAAGCGGAGCTTCTTCAGTTACCTTTTGCCCTTCAACGACGCGAACTTGAGTGACTTGGCCCGCGAATGGAGCAGTGACGGCGTATTGTTCAAGTCGAACCTGCTCTGTCTGATAGCGAAGTTGCGCTAGCGCCAATTCCTCGCGTGTTACAACTAGATTGGCACTAGCCTTTTCAACAGCGGCCCGCGCGGCATCTACTTCACGAGCAGCTATAGCGTGGTGCTGGCCAACGGATTCAATGCGTGCAAGTGACTCCTTGGCCATCTGTAACTCAGCTTCTGCAAAGCGAAGCTGACCAGTACTGGACGCTGCAAGCCTGGCTGCCTCGACTGCTGCCTGCCCAAGTGAATCATCTAGTTGCAAGAGCAATTCGTGCTTTGAAACGTGTTGACCATCGGAAACAGCTAGACGAGAAATCTGACCGGTTGTTGAGGGGAAAACGGTTATTGCCTGTTTGGCCTGCACGAGACCGGGCAAGCGAGGTTCCTCAAATATATTCTCGGCCATCGACAGATTGGCAGCGAGTACCCACGTGCCTAGACAAGTCAGCAACCATAACTGAGCAAGCGGATTCACGTGTCGTCGAGTAAACGGATACTTACGCAGTGGCGAGTAGATATTGGGTGAAGGCATAACTGGCATGACCAATTCGATTCGTATCGATCCTACGATCGGAGCTCGGGCGTAAACGCGGTAGGCATCAGCCGAGCCTGGCCGCAATTGCATCTACATTAGATTCGATGTTCGCGAGCTCGGGCCGATGCTCTGACGGGACATATTGGCAATTTCAATTGTTAAGCTGTGTCGATTCTGTCGATTCTTTTGCTCAGGGGGGCTTGGTTGCGAGGTAGTGTCAGATTGCCAAGTGGATTAGCTCGGAATTATCGTACGTAACGCGACCGTTACAGACCGATGCAGTGGAAAGACTCGACGGCAATCTCGAGATCCTGCTTTAAGATCCGCTCATTGCTCTGGCGAGAAACAGACTAAGACGGAAACCATTGGGAAGGATGCCAATGGAAGGCCGCATGTACTTCAGCTTGCCATACGCCACACATGCACGATCCAAAGCCCAATTCGTGTCTTTCTTGCCTTGTTTACGCAATGCTGCCTAACTCGCTTTGGCTAATCGCATTGTGTGGATGTGGATCGTTTTCACCGGTTGTTTACCAATCAGCCGCCAGGCTCGGCGATCGACCTGCCGTGTCCGACGGACCAAGATTCCGATTGGCGGCAGCTCGAGTGTCACCCAGGATGCTTCCATCCGAAATCGAATCGATCGCATACTCCGAGATTGATCCCACTAGTGTTCCTGGTGACACAGTGGGTTCTGTAGTGGGGTCGCGTGACTATGATTCGGACGCCACCGCTCTGCCCACAGAGATCGCCGGACGTCCAGTAGAGGTTAAATCCGTGGAGCCTGCTGAGTCTCCGGATGGGTTTTCCGGATCGTCGATGCAGGCAGTGGAAGCAATTCCGCAAGAAGAACAACAATTTTCAGCGAACGTCGCGGATCTGGGACAATGGTGGACTCTGCTGGATTGCCCCGAGTTGGAGCCGCTACTGAGTCGATTGATCACCAATAGTCCAGCTATCCAGGAAACCTATCGACGCATTCAGGAATCGCGGGCATTGTACGATAGCAGCCGCAGCAATCTGTTTCCACAGGTTGATGCCAATGCATCCTACGGTTTTAAGCGTTTTAGCAAGAATGGAAATGCATTCGTACAACAATCCGGCAGTACAACGGGATTCGACCTTTTCTCCACGGGTATTGAAACTTCATGGGAGCTAGATCTATTTGGTCGCTTGAGGAATCAACGCGATGCAGCGAATGCTGACACGTGGGTTGCCATCGAAGATCGTCGCAGTTTGATGGTCAGCTTGATTGCCGAGACCGTACAGGCGTTTTCACAGGTGCGTTTGGCGGAGAGGCAAATCGACATCGCTCAGCAAAACCTGAACACGCAACGAGATACACTCAACATTACCCGAGTGCGTCAACAAGCCGGTTTTGTCGGAGAATTGGATATTCGCCAGGCTGAAGCTCAGGTGCATTTAACAGCATCGCTGCTTCCCGATCTAGTGGCTCAAAGGGAAAGGGCCTTGAATCGACTGAGCGTTTTGCAGGGGCTTCCTCCCTGCGATACTTCGTGGCAACTACCGCCTGGTCACATTCCTACCGTCGATTTGAATGGCGTGCATTTTGATTCAACCTGCTCAAATGCACGGCCCGACATCCGTAAAGCTCAATGGGAAGTGGCTGCGGCACGCATGCGAAAGCAAGCAGCTCAAGCAGCTCGTAAGCCTAAGCTCAGCGTCGACGCCAATATCGGCGTGGATTCTCGGCAAATCGAATCCTGGTTCGACGACGAAAGCGTCAGCCACAACTTTGGCCCTTCGTTCCGATGGGATGCCATTAATTTTGGTCGGGCGAAAGCAGAGATTCGAGCTGCCGAGGCCCGATATTGCCAAGCAGTTGCACGCTACCAGCAAGTGGTGCTAATCGCGTCTGAAGAGGTCGAGCGCGCGATCATTGATTTGCGTGCTGCAGGATCGCGAATCGCCGCGCTGGAATTGGCCGCCAAGGCGTCTGCCGAGGTCGCGGCCATGGCGAGCCACGAGTACGTCGAGGGGCTGACTACGTTTCAGACGGTACTCGATGCACAACGCCAGCAATTGAGTGCGGAAAACCAACTGGCATCGGCCCGCGCAGACGCTGTCTTCGCTTTGATCGCCTACTTCAAAGCGCTCGGAGGCGGACTGGGCATCGATCGCCGATAAGGCACCCAATATTGATGCCATCGCACTGAGAGCCGCGTAGCAGCTGGCTTTCGCAGATTAGTCGTTTTGCTGCCGAACGCCGCGCATGCCGTCGAGAATTCTCCTGGTATGACTGGCGCACTGGTTCACGTCCCGCTCAATTTGAGCTCGCAACTCGGCTATGCTTTCAAATTGAATCAACGAACGTATTCGATTATCCAGCTGGCACTGGAGGGCCTGGCCGTAGAGGCTGCCCGACCAGTTCACCAGATGAATCTCAACTTTGTCGGTGTCCTCCGCAAATGTAGGATTGGGTCCTATGCTGACTGCGGCGGCAAACGTCTTGCCATCAAGAGACACCCTGCCTGAATAGACCCCATGTGCTGGCAATAGATTCTTGCATTGAGTCAGATTTGCGGTCGGAAAGCCAAGTTCGCGACCACGTTGCTGGCCACGACTGACGATGCCGCCAATCTCGTATGGCATGGTCAGCAGGGAATTCGCTGCCTGGACTTGGCCGTCGAGTAAATGTTGACGAATGCGCGTGCTGGAGATCATACCGCCCGCCTCCAATTCAGGTTGGACGATGCGCAATTCGATTCCCTGCTGGCTGCACAGTCTACCCAAGTGACTGGTGTCACCAGCGCGCTGGTGGCCGAAGCGAAAATTGGGGCCTTCGCACATAGAATTGGCAGAAAGTATGCCTACGATCGTCTCGTGAAAGAAGTCGTGGGGTGAGAGCGCCAATAGTCTTTGATCAGTGGGCAGAGCCAAGACTACATCCACTCCCAATCTTCCAAGCAGCTGCGCGCGATGTTCCATGGTTGTAAGAGGTGGCACCTGCGGCCGATCTGGATGCAAGACCGCTGTCGGCGGCGGGTCAAACGTCACAACGATCGCCGGGCCGCCGTGCGAGCGAGACAATGCGACCAATTCTCGCAGCAGGACAGCATGTCCACGATGAACTCCATCAAAATTTCCAATGCTAACGGCACCCCCGCAATAAGTGCTGGGAAAGTCGCTGGTGCTATGTAAGAGAATTGCCATAATCAGGTCGCGTTGGACTTGGAAAGTCAAAGAAGGACTTGAGAAGCAAACAAGCCTCGTTGCCTACTGTGACTGTCTCTTGGTGTTGCAAGTGCATCTCCGCAGTGTGAAAGTCACCGGATTTCTAGGTGATTGTCAATAGGTTCATTTAGAATCACTGCGGGGAACTGAGTTTTCGATGGCATCTCTGAGCGCGTGCGGCAGGTAGCTGATCAATTCTGTTGGAAGGACAACATGACTTGCTTGATCGCGTTGTGCAATCTGTCCGGCCAAACCGTGAATGTGCACTGCCAGATGTGCGGCGTCTCGCGGCGCAAGTCCTTGGCAAATGAGCGCGGCGATTACGCCAGTGAGCACATCACCGCTGCCGCCAGTAGCCATCGCTGGGGTACCCGTCTGGACAAAAGCACCGGTCATGCCGTCGGTCACAAATGTGCTGTGCCCTTTGAGAACGATCGTCGCCCGGTGTTCAAGCGCGAACTGGGCGCTAGTATCGATTTGCTCTTGACGAGCGAGCGCTGGAATCGATGACAGCCGGGTCCATTCACCAGGATGTGGTGTTAAAACTAGCCCGCCGCGGCGCGGTAAATCGATCTTCCCGTCGGCGACGTTGTTCAGACCGTCTGCGTCTATCACAACTGGGCAAGGGACTGCGTCAAGAATTTGGCGGATCAAGTGCTGAAGTTCCGTTGAGCGTCCCAAGCCGGGACCGATGGCAACGCAGCTGGCATGAGTAAGGGTTGCTAGCAGTACTTCGGAAAGCTCGCTGATTCGACCGCAGCAATCGTGCGGTTGCGGCAGCGTCATGTAACACGGCGAGAAGGCAGCCACGGTATCCAGGGAACAATCGGGTACCGCCAATCGTACCAATCCAGCTCCCGCGCGGACGGCTGCCATACCAGCCAGGGAGATTGCACCAGCCATGCCGCGCATCCCCCCAATTAACACTGCGTTGCCATACGAGCCCTTGTGGCTGTCGAGCTCGCGGCGAGCCAGTTGGGGCAGGGCAGGGCAGGGCAGGTTACTGAAACACTGAGGCATGGCGAGGCAAAAAGGAGTTTACAGGCTAACGTAGCGAGAACCGCGAACGATCAAATCGGCGAGTTCTTGACGGCGGACGACTCTATCTGGCCTAACCGAGGATTTCGCGTTTGCGATCGATGTAGTCCCAAACCACGTAGCGATCAAGGTCTTTACCTGCGGTAAAGAAAACTCGGCCCTTGGTGTTTTCTGCCAAACGGTAGGCAAACCGAATGTCTTCTTCCGATTGTGACCAGCTGGGCACGAGGAACATATTGATCACGATACCGTCACGTTGACAGAGGTTGCCTTCGCGCATGGTGGCTTGTTCCGTTTGTGGGTCCGGCGGGTATAGCAAATATAGCATCGATTCTTCAAAGTGTGCCGTTGGTAGTCCGTCGGTGATCAAAATGACCTGTTTGTTGGGCGTGTCAACCGTGGCCAAGTTCTGCCTGGCGAGTCGCAAACCGTGCTGGATGTTGGTAAAGTGTGGATGAATTTGGTGTTCGCTAATATCGTCCCGGCTCATGTCCGCTTTCAGTCGGACCCAGGGATCGTGGGTAGTTGGATACTTGGGCATCAGTTCGATGATTTCACCAGGTGTTCGCAATTTGGCGAAGGTGTACATTTCAATGAATCTGAGGAAATCGCCCGGATACTCGCTGCTGATTAGACCTTGCAAAGCCAGAGCCATTCTCTTGACATTAACGTATTGGCCGTCGTAGCGCATGGAGCCACTCATATCCATAATCACCACCGTCGCGCATTTGGGGGAATTGCGAGTCCGGTGAATTTCAATGTCTTCGGACTTTAAGCGAACTGGGCAGGCTGATGGTTCTCGAAGCAGGGCATTGATCACTGTCTGCGTGGTGTCCATATTGGCCAGACTGTCGCCGAATTCATATTTCTTGGTTTGCGGCAATTCTACGCTGCCTTCGCCATCGATCCGGCCAGCATGACGTCCCGAACGACCGGCCTGAAGATTTGAGAATATCCGTTCCAACAATTTTCCTTGGAACAGTTTGTAGGCTTGGGGAGTCAAGCGAAATGCGCCATGTGCATTGCGGTCAAGTCCCTGACGCTCGGCCATCTCGCGGACCATATTCTCTACTTGCTGGCGCATTTCTTCGAGGTTGGACATGTCCTCGGCAGAAGCAAACTGCCGGAGCTTGTCCATATCGATAATGCCGATCTGTGCTGTCTTGGCTGCTTCCTCTAACTGCTTTAGCAAGTCGTCGATCGCTTCCAATTCCTCTTTGACCTTAAGCGCTGTAGGAATGCTCATTCGCTCCACACCAATGAACTCGTATTTGGAGTTGAGCTCGTCGATTTCATATTTGTTGGTTAGGTCTTCAATGACTTCCGACAATTGTTTCCCGAACGGATGAAGCTCGTCGTCCCACTGCAAGTAGATGCGTTCTAACAGGTAAATCTGTTGGTCCTGGACGGCTTTCTTGAATACCCCTTGGAATCGTTTGGGAGGAGTGGTCTTTCGAGCCGAATGTTGGTACTGCTGGTTCGCCTTTTTGACGACCGACCGCGACTCAAATCTCTCTAAGATCTTTCGTTTGCGGTCTTCGAGCAATGCCCGTAGGAAGTCGATACTTGGCCCCAAGCCTGCAATCTGTTCGGGGTCCAATTCGATGGCCGCAGCCAGTTCTTGTTCAGTCAATTCACGAAATTGGCCAAACATCAGGGCGTGTTCTACGGCTGGAGTGACCAGATCCGGCGGAGGTCGATTCGGGCTTGGAAAGCGGGCCGGATCGTATTTTTGATAGGTGTGTACGATTCCACCGAGGGTTGCTTTGCGCGCCATTACGGACTCTACAATAAAGGGGACAGCTCGCCGGTACTGTTGGACAGGTGAATATCCAGTAACAAACAATCCACACGCCACTTGTGTCACAAATCGTAGTTCCAATGCCACATCAGCCTCTAGCGCGCTAGCATGCGGTTCCGTAAGAAACCGCATGCTAGCGCACAACGGCTAATTTTTGCTGCGGGACT
>JAGQPR010000394.1 GCA_020426625.1 Planctomycetales bacterium | reverse complement strand
AATTCCTCTCAATCGGGGAATTCTGGCGAATCCCACTACGGACCAATCCTAATTTTTAGCTGTCCCAAACCACTAGTATCCACGCGATCCGTTTTCCCGCTTCGCCTGTTCCTATGGTCGCCTTTCGCTTCGCCTGTTCCCATGGTCGCCTTTCGCTCCGCGAAAGTAGTGCGCAAAGGAATAATGCAGGCACAGCACTTGGTGGTGAAAGGAATAATGCAGACACAGCACTTGGTGGTGGGGATAGTCGATTGCCAATCGTGGCAGTTTCGAGAGCTGCTACTGGCGGGTGGCCAGTGAGATCCGCGTGCAACCGCAGAGCGAGCTCTGAAGGTATCGATGCAGAGAGGCCCTCATTTGACTCAGGTGGCTTCCGATTAGCGAGAAGTGTCGAAATAATCGGTACCTTTTCCAGCCAAGGCAAGCTTCGTTCTGGCTGAAAAGGCTATGCCTCCGATGCGATCCGACTTAGCCCAGAGGAAACCGCGAAGGAAAACCAAATCGAAGCCAAACAACCTGCGAACAAGCCAAATACAAGGTTTGGAATAGTTAATGCAGGCAGTCCATACGAGTGCAACGCGGCCGCGTATCGGTTGCCCAAAACGAACATCAATACAATAGCGCCAAAAGCAATGGTTGCTATCGAAGCGGAAGTTGCAGTGAACCGCAAACGGTTGGCTTCAGATTGAAGTGGCGTATCAATGGCTCTCATCCAAAGTACTGCAAACGCAATAGTGAACAAGCCAAATGTCTCTCGTGGGTCCCAACTCCATGGACGACCCCAAGTGGACTGAGCCCAAATAGCCCCGAAAATAATTCCGGCAGCATACAGCAACGATGAATAAATAACGATGTGCTGCTGAGTTGAGGAAGAATCGCCTCTGGCTCGCGATTTACGCCAATGATCAAGGAAGCAGTTGCAGACGGCAATTAGCCACGCGACTGCCAGCCCTGCAAGACCAAACGTTAGCAGTGTTACGTGTGCGACCAAGACAAGTCGCAGAGGGAAACTCACATCACCCGTTGGCTGCGCCGAGCTTGGTGTTTTTTCTGCAAGCGTACTCAACGGTTCGGGTTCGTTAAATGGCTCAGCAAGATCCCTGGCAACTTGCGCCCAACCCTCAGTCGAAGCGACGCAGCACATGCAGAACGCAACCGAACTGGCAGCCACAAGCAACCACCGCTGGGTGTTGGCATGAACCGAAGTTGTTGGAGCGGGTCTGTGAACAGGGAAAGCAGGGTAAGCGCGAGCCATACGCAATTGCCTCATAGCACAATCCACTTCAGCGGGAGTCGGCTCGGTCGCAAGCAGCGAAGCTACAGCAGAACAAAGCTCTGGATCGAGTTCTTCACAGTTGTGAACTATTCTGGCAGTATTACCCGTGATATCTCTACTCATGCGTACCCTCCAGTTTGTCGGACAAATATTCGTCGCAAACTCTGTCTTGCCTTGCAAAGCGCTGTCGACACAGTGCTTTCACTGATCGCCTCAGCTGCGGCGATCTGTTGGTTCGATAGCCCCTCAACATATCGCAGCCAGAAGCAGCGAGCTTGCTGTCGGGGCAGCCGCGAAATCGCTTCCCTTAGCAAATTCACACTTTCCTGGTTTTCCACGGCCTTTTCGACCGATTGGAGCTCCCGCTGACTGATATCATCGGCTAGCGGCTCGGTTGCAACACGTTTACGAAGTCGGTCGATCGATCGCAACGCAGCAACTCGCTTCAGCAGAGATGCGTCCGGGAATTCTGGCATTCGGAACGCTTCCAAGAGCACCTCTTGCGAAACATCCTCGGCATCATGGACAGATCCCAGCAGCCGATAGGCGACTCGGAAAATCGCTTCGCCATGCTCGTCGATGATCGATTGCCAAGTCAATTTTGTACAAGTCCCTGATAGTTTCCGGCTTTCACTTCTGCGGAATCTACGAATTGCTTCGCTTCGCAATAGCTAATCGATCGAGACCGGCCAAATGTCACCTACTTTCTTGGCAATTCTTTCGAGAATGCCGCAATCTCCTTTCCGGAATCAACCACATCAAAGAGACGGTCGGTGATTCGCATCATTCGACATCCAATAGCCTGCGCTTCGTAGCCTCGGAGCGCGTTGAAGGTGCAGCATCTTGTAGGGCTTTGCTCTCCGCTGGGCTGCTCGGGACTGTGCGGTCACCTCAGCCGGAAGGCGTTAGCCGCGGTTGCAGAACGTTGGAAGCAACCCTTGCCGGCGATTTCCTGCACGTCTAATGCTCTGTCAACATTAGGATTTAGGTACAGTGATTACCTGGGATATCTTCCAGCTTGTCAATTCCAGGTGAGGATGCTCATAGCAAGCAAGACGCTTACACCACCTCCCCAAAAAGCCCAATAGGGGATTGTGTGGAATGTGAAAGCCGGAGCTAACACCCTGCGGCTGATCTAGAGACGGATTTTCAGCGTTTTCCAAAAACGACGACTTGATTCAGATGCAAAATCCCGTTGCCGTTGAGGCCAATCTTCAAGTATTGAGCGCGTGTGCCTGCAGGTAAGTCAATTTCATACTTGCCAGCTGGGCTACCGGCCTTCCAAACCTGTTTCCAGGTAGCGCCGTCATCTGAAATCCAAACAGCCAAGTCTTTCGCTCGGTCGTAGAACTCAGGATTGCGACGATTGAGTATCTCAATATGCCGTATCTCAGCTGCTTGTCGCAGTTTGATACCGATCGCAGGCGAATCCACCGGCGAGTTGGGTGAGTGGAATGCAAAATCACGATCACCTGGGTCGGCGGCACTTAACAACAAATCGGCAGTTTTTGACCAATCTTCGGGAAAATTGGTTCCCAATTGAAGTTGGGCATCGCGCGAGATTTCTTCAAACTGACCGTAGCTACGCAGAGGACCTACGTCGGTCATTGCCGTGTCGATCAAGGATTCGGACCGGATCATGAAGTGATTCTGGACATTCAAAAACTCGATCAAGTCCAAAAATTCGCTGGGTGCAATAGTCTTGATCAACCCTTCGGGCATGGAGCTGGCGTTCATTTCCTTGCGAATCTCGATGTCGGACTTGTCGATGTCAACTTCCTTGCCTTTGCCATCGGGAGTCGAAACTCCTAGTGAAATCGAATCTGCAGACTCTTTGAGAATGAAACCATTGAAGACTTCGCCGTCAACCGTCAGGATTTGAACCGTCTCATAGCCCTTGGCAATCGATTCGTTCGGCCAGAGCACATGGCGGATGATGTTCTCTTTGGCGTAGCGGGCGCCAATATCATCCAAGCGCGGTCCAAAGGCCTTGCCCTTGTCGCCAATCATGTGGCAGGCCGAGCAAACGCGATCGAACACCACCATCCCCTTTTCGGCGTTGCCACCGCGAATGCGCGATAATGTACGAATCGCTTCGCTTCGGCTTCTCAGTGACAATTCCGGGTCTTCCGCGTCCTTCAGCGGCTTGATGGCTCTCCCGCCAGGACCCGTCGAGAGTTTGTAGGTAGCGTAATAGTCCTGAGCTTGAGCGGTGGCACCCGCTAAGAAACCGCCTCGTTTCTCGGCAGCCTCCGCCGCAGGTGCAAGGGCTTGCAAGGTATGTTCCAGCGTATAGTCCAACCAATAGTCCATGGCCATATTCACGCACTGTAAGGCGATTTCGGCAGCTTCCGCCGTTTGAACATAGCTCAACGCCCGCACCGCCTCCAAGCGGACGCGCGGGTGTTCATCGGCGATAGCTTGCCTAAAGACGTTGATCGCGCCAGCAAACCGAGACATCTCATTTGCCACGCTATGTACGGCAGCAGCGCGGGCGTGAAAATCATCCGACTTCATGATGCGTTCAACCAACGCAGCATCCAATTTGCCAAAACTCTCCTGCAACCAGAGAGCCTCGCACAGTTGGTTAGCGGAGACGTCGCCTGCAATCCACTGATCCAAGGCTGGTAGCACGAGCGTCCCGTCACGAGATCGCAATTCACGACGGGCGCGGTAGCGAGTTCTGGTTTCGTAGGCAGTCAACTGATCAAGCAATTCGGCAATGGGCTTTTCATATTGCAAGGTCGGCTCGAGCAGTGGTTTGTTCTTATAGACCAAACGATAGATACGACCATGCTGGTGATCGCGGTTAGGATCACGTTGCGAATATTGCATGTGACCGATCAACGCATTGCACCAGTCGCCAAACCACAGAGCACCATCAGGACCGATTTGCGGATCAACTGGTCTAAAAAAGTTATCGGTCGAGCTCAGCAGGTCTTCAATCCTGCGTCCGGAGAGACCCGCCGTACCGGGTTCGTCGCCAACTTCGAAACGTGGCATGCCGTGCATATTGATCACGCAGGCGTAGATGAATTGTCCTTGCACTTCTTCTGGAAAATGGCGGCTGTAGAGGAAATCATTTCCGACCGCGGGGCGCATATTCTCGTTATCAAAAATTGGTTCAAGCGTTTTTCGCGAGGGTACGGCAAAACCTGACAAAGGACTGGTCCAATGCTGTCGGGCATTGGTTCCGTCACCGATAATGCCCATACCCCACCGATCAAAAACCATGCACCAAGGATTGCCGTAGCCGGGCGTGCGAAAGTGACGAAATTTCCAAGTCTTCGGGTCCAAAACATAAGCGCCCGAAGGCCCTTTGTTGCGGAACGGGCCCCAGGGTGTTTCCAGCGTGGTCGACATAGAGACCCCTTCGAGCATGTATAAGAGCCCACCGTGCGACCATTCCCAAGCGCCCATAGCATGATGGGTGTCGTCGGTGGCGATACCATCGATGACCTGTGTCATCTCGTCTGCTTGATCATCGCCGTCGGTATCCCGCAGAAAGATGATTCGCGGCTCGTCCACGACCAATACGCCATCTTCGTAGAATTCGAATCCGGTGGGACAGATCAATTTGTCGTAAAAAGTTTTGCACACGTCCGCTTTGCCGTCGTGATCGGTGTCTTCAAAGATCAGCAGCTTGTCACCGGGTTTGGCGGAGCCGGGCAACCATTGGGGATAATTGACCATGCAAGACACCCACAATCTGCCCTTGGTATCAAAGGTCATTTGGGTTGGATTGGAGAATTGTGGAAATTCGCGTTCGGAGGCAAAAAACTGGACTTCGAAACCCTCAGGCACTTTCATTTGCGCCATCGATTCTTCGGGAGTGGGATAGGTCAAGGTCTTGGGCTCGCGAAATTCCCGGAAGCTATCATCACGCGTGCCAAACATGGTCTCAGGAATGTAGACTTCGCCCGTTTTCGAATCGTCGGGAGCCTCAGGAACGTCTTTGCCAGCTGCCATATCCCAAATGTATTGATCGCGGACTTCAACCATCTTCCGGATCTTTTGGTATTCACCGGGAAAGGTCTCGGTGTCCCAAGTTCGCCGGCCGCCGTATACGTACCAACCATTGAGCATTCGATAGTCTTGCAAGTGGAACCAAGACTTGTCATTCACCGCTGCACGCAATTGATGGAACGTAGAAACATCCATGCCGGTGGGATGCGGAGTTGCAAACAGCTGGGTGTCCAATTCCGCAGCGACCAGTCGATCTCCGAGTTCGTTAAGGTGAATACCATTGATGGTGAATTGCATGCCCGACTCGGAGGCAAAAGCAGCTTTCGAAGCCTGATACAAATCAACGAATGGTGCATTCAGCTCGCCAGCCAATTCGCGAATGGCATCGACGTATTTGGCCAGCGTGAGATTACTGTCAATGCCATCGGGCAAAAACTCGTTATCTGCGCTCTCAATGGCAATGGGGCTGACCAATATGAAACGCGCAGGTCGGTCTTCGGTGGAGAATTTCTTCTGGTGAGCGAGAATCCAGTTTCGGTATTGATCACTGAAGGCAGCAATAGCCTCAGGTGTGTCGCCTGCAAAATGCTCATTCAGACCAAAGAAGCAAACAAACAACTCGGGACCAAAAACCACCATGGGATCATCGATGGTCGTGTAATTGTCGGGCCTTTGCTGATTTCCCACTTCGTCAGCTGGCCAGCCAAAGTTGCGAAAAACCAACTGCTTGTCCGGAAACCGAGTGTGCAACAAGGATTCGAAATAGCCGAACAAGTTCATGCGTTCGGCCAAGGATCCACCCACCAAAGCGATCCGCTCGTGATCGCGAAACTTGAAATCGACCTTGGCGGAAGTATTGGGCGTAGGTCGAAAATTCCAGACGGGAGATCCCTTGGGGTCGGGAAAATGGGGCGCTGTGCCCAGCGCAAAGTCGGATACTTGCATATTCCGATTCTTAAAATAGTCCCGTTCCTGAATAAATCCATAGAAGCTGGGGTAGAACGGATCGACGAAAGAGACATCCGCCTTTTTCGGAACTTCGCGACCGGTCAAGTAATAAGCTGCATTGACGATCATGCGGCGCAAGTCTTCGTTCACCAAATCTACCGAGGCACCGCCAGTGGTGCAGAAGGAAGTGCCGGTGCCACTGCCGTTGGGTTTCTTATACTCATGTATCCAGGCGAAGGGCTGCAGGGGCCGATTGCGCGGATCACCGTCGAGATTCGCGGAAGAGGGGTCCAGCGATGCCGTTACCGCAGCTCGCATCAGAATCTGATCGTTATCAGTCAAGTTCTTTACCGTGTAGACATCCGATGGGCAGAAAATGTCCACGACACCGTTGAGAATCGGATGACTCTTGTTTTCTTCTTGTATGACGCCTCGCGCTCCTTCACTCCTGTGTTTTCCATGGTGGCTAACCCATTGTTCACCAAGGATTTCCAACCCGAACTTGCCGTAACTGACGCTGCCGAAATTGCCCGGACCGTTGAACGCGTGGGTGGCTGTGCGAATGCCGATGATCGGTTTACCAGCGTTGATATAATCTGTTACATATCTGGCGTCGGCTTCCGAGGGCGAGCGAAAACGCGTGCCAATAATCAGCAGATCCGCGTCAGCCAGTGATTCCCACCCGCGAATTCCAGCTTGGTTGTTGGGATCGATATATTGGCCGTCGTCGGACAGCGCGAACAACACGGTGCACTTGAATCCATGTCGCTGACTAAGGATCTTTCCCAACATGGGCATCGATTCTTCAGTGCGATACTCTTCATCGCCGGAGACCAACACAATATGTTTTGCGTTTGTTAAATCCCCAGCAGCTTCAAAGATGAGCCTATCCGCAGCTCTAACATGCGAGCAAAGAGGTACCTGCGACCAAACAAGGGAAGATACTAAAAGGGCAACCCCAAACAGATTTGGCTTAATCATGGCGGATCTTTTGAAGGAGAATCGTCAGGTGGGGACAACGCTAGGCATTGAATGAGAAAGCATCACATCTCTAGCCTACCTCTGTCATCAACATCAAAGTTCGATGCGACCTGTGTGTACTGGTCGCGTCCAGCTTTGATGCTCTTAGCGGACACGTATCATTACGTAGGCCTCACAATCGGCCGGGCAAATAATGATACTCAATCGCAGAGGAGAATCCACCAACCCAACGAGTGAGATCGCGAGAAACTCGCCATAGCACCCGCCGCTGGGGTGCGAATCTTGCCGGTTTAACGTTGATATAGGATTGGTCCGTAGTGGGATTCGCCAGAATT
>JAGQPR010000393.1 GCA_020426625.1 Planctomycetales bacterium | reverse complement strand
AGTTCGTACTCGCGTTGAGCGAGCTTTCGCCAGCTAGTCTGGCTGCAAAATCCTTTGCCATTTTTTATCGTCGTTGTCTTGGGCTTGCACTCGCTCTGTTCCTTACAGCCCCTTCAGCTGAATAGCCAACCAATCTGCCAAGATCGTTGTCGAGCTGGTCTCTGCACGCGCCAACTCGATACAGCTTAGCTTAGCTTAGTCAAAAGCCGCCGTTTCTGTGGCGACCTGTCGTGGTTGGATCTTTCCAAGTGGATCGATTCTCTTCGGCCACCATCCAGTATCCATGCTAACCTCCAATACCGCCACTTCTAGGACTCAACGATCCCATCCCCAAGTGCTGTGTCCGCGTTTTCTTCCATCTTGTCCGATGGCGAATTGACCTCCCTAGAGTTTTGGCGTGTTTTGGTCACGGTTGCCGTTACTGCTTAATGTCGAACCGTCATTTGTCGCGAGCGGCGCAGCCAAGATCGGGACACCCCTGCGAGTTGCGATTCGACCGAAATCGCTGAAGTTGGACAAACCGACCGCTGAACGAGAATTGTGTGTCTGCAAGCAGGGTTGCACACCTCTGCAGTCAGCACCATCAGAATGACATCCAGCATCTACGCGGCCGATGCTCCCTCCGTGTTGCTGGCTCCTTAAGTGCGTAATGAGGGCGTGTCCTTTGTCACTTGGTCGGGCCACTTTGGCCACGACTATCATGAGTCGCGCCGGTCAAAATGGCCGATGCAGAACGTGCAAATCCCTAAACTGCATCGGTTTCACCGGGCCGACGCTAGTTGCCAACTCCCCTCGGCGTTTCACGCCGACGCAGGTTGCGGCGTCCCGCTTGAGTGCATAAGGACACGCCCTCATTGTGTAGTTGGGCTAGCAGCAAGGCCTGGGACTAAACTGCTGTCTGGTTATCAATCTGATGGCGCAGATGCAGAGGTGTGTACGCGTCCGCCGGCAGGGAGAAAAACCTCGTGCAACGTTCGGCGCTAGACTAAGCAATAGCGACTTCGAAGTCGGAGGGCAGCTCCGGCAACCTGGGACCTTCGGTTCCGAAGATGGTTTTTGCAGTTTTTAGCCAACGGCTGCACCGGAGTGTCATGGCTTGTCAGCGGGCGACTTAATCAAAGAGGTGTTGCGTCGACTGGACCTCTGAGATTTTGCGGCTGGATGTCAACTGCTGCATGCGAAGGTCTGTGCTGGACAGCATCTTGTTGTCCAATCTGTTGTCCACCTGTCAGTTTCCGCTCCTAATCCACGCGGACGTTCCCTTCCGTCTGCCCAGTTGTCAGACGACACACGGCAGCCGAAGAAGAGCTGTGTCCGGGCAGTTCACGGTTTCACTGCTCGAAGGAAAGCAAATTCGTGGCGAGCAACGGATTGGGCGATACAAGTTTCGAAATACGTTCGTTTCGGAAAAAGTATATGCGTTCTATCAGCCGAACTGCCGGTTGCTATCCCAGATCACAAGCTGAGTTGGACTGTACAAGATCGGGCCTCGGATTAGATCCGGGGAAATGAGGAATATATCCAGATTTTTCTTGACTTGACGAATAGAGCGCGAGAAACTAGCCTTGCCTGTGCCCGCTCCCAACGGGCACTCCCGGCGTACTTTATCTAGGTAAGGGAGTAACTTATGTGTTTTCGCGATTGTGATCCCGGTTCATTGGAAAGACTGTTGGAAGTGCTCGAAGCGTTTGAGAGGGGAGAAATCAGTCCGCACGAATTTGACTGTGAACTCAAGAAATTCGGTGTGCCAATCGAGGAAAAAATCGAATTCATTTGCTCCTTGCTTGGAGGCATGCTTGCGGGTGCACTCCATAGCGAAAACGTCATTCTTGTAAATCGGATCGCGGGCATTATCCAGAAGCTACAGTAGGCTTCGTTCGCTAATCCAACACTGGGACAAACAACAAGTAGAATATCTGATTCGGGGAAGTGTTATGGTAGATGAAGAATATATGCAGGCAGAACGTGTAAAGGGCCTCGTTGATAAGTCAGATCGACTACTCGCATCTATCGGAGATGTGCTACGCGACAAGAGGGCCACTTTGGGGATCTCGCAGAGGAAATTGGCAAGTCTGTCCGAGGTATCTAAGTCGTTTATCCATGATATAGAGAGTGGTGTTGCGAATCCCACATGGGCGATCCTAACGCGTGTTTGCAGAGAGCTAGACATTTCATTGGCGGACCTCGTGGTCGAGGCTTGCTTAACAAAGTCTCCTGACCTTCATCTGAGTGATGATGCCTTACGCAAAGTCGCCGCTTACTCTTCTGGTATTGAAACCATGGCTGGGAAAAGCCGGGCTGTACCTAAGACTACGAATTAAGGTTATGTCCCGGGCAAGATCACTATGGAGATTCTCTGCGTTGGCCGAACATTGATCGATGTGGTTGTGTACGGCCCCACGCAACCACCGCCACGTCATTCCGCGAGAATCGCCGATATGATCAGGCTCGAGGCGGGAGGAGGAGCCCTTCACTGTGCAAAGGCTTTTAGACTACTGGGGCACGTCCCTACTGCAGTTGGCTACGCTGGGAACGATATCGAAGGGTGGCTGCTTGACCAGTTACTCCTGAAACCCACCTTCAGAACCAACATCCAACGAAGTACCAGTCAGCCAACACAGGTCAACATTGTTTACGTCGATGAACTTGGTCGAGTCCGTTACCTCATGCAGCGAGAAGAGCCTTCCTCTTCGCACAGTCTAAGTCTCCCGCCAGCGAGCGAGGTAACGGCGGACGCCGTGCATATTTCGACTATTAATCAACTCGTTGCCGGTTCAGACCACCCCATCTTGACGTGGTTGGATGAACTGCGGGAGATTCATCCGCACCTAATCGTCTCCGCGGACAGTTCCAAGCTCGTCAAATATTTTTCGCAAAATGTGCATTTACTTGAGGGGCGGCTTGATTTCTTGTTTGGCAGCCGGGCAGAGCTTCAGTTGCTTTCGAACTATATTACGCGTCGGTCGCCCGAACGTGAGACGGACATTTATGACGTGGTTCGAAGCATAGGGAAAGAAATTGCTTGTGGATGCGTAGTATCAACTCTTAGTTCCCAGGGCAGCATCGCATTGGTGCCTGATGGAGACATCATCGAATCTAGAGGTTTTCATGTTGAAAAGCCGAAGAATGCAAACGGAGCTGGAGATACTTTCTGTGCTGCCTTTTTGCATGCACGTCTGGAATTGGAAAAGCCAATTGAGGAATCTCTCGACTTTGCAAATTATTTGGCGGCTAGACATGTTGAAGGCAGTCTCGACAGCTACGATCCAACTGAGTCCTTAGACGAGATGTACAAACATCGTCGCTCGGTGACAGTACCAGCGGCAGAGCCGGCCTACTACGCAAAGGCTCAGGAAGCATACGGCTATGGAAAAAGATTTGATCGGACAAGGGAAATTGAACCGCGAGTGCTGGATCGGTGGCTAGAAAGAATTCGTGATTTCGGGAGGCTCAATGAGTCTTCCAAAGTCCTTGACGCTGGATGCGGGACCGGACGTTTCGGAATTCCAGTGGCTAAGGCAAGCGGCTGCAAGGTGGTCGGAGTTGACCTTAGTCGTGAGATGATTCGAGTCGCATCGGACAAGACTGATGCAATCGGCGATAGCTTTTCGCATAAGCCATTGTGGCTCATAGGCGATCTTGCGGATCTATCGGAGTTGCTGCCAGAGAGAATGGGGACATTCGACTGCGTAATACTATCTTCAGTCATTTCGCAGCTTGGAGAAAGGCTGCCGGAGGTGCTTGAGCAACTTCACGCAGCCTTGCAAGATACTGGGCGGCTCGTTATGCGGGTTCGATGTAGAGAACTCATAGATCATGTCTGGTGGTACGACTACTTTCCCCGGGCGAAATCAGCTGCATTAGAAAAGTTCATGCCGTTAGCCAGGATCGTTTCGTTTGTCTGCAACGCCGGCTTCGATATCGTCCACCTTGAAAAGGTGATTGATAAGCAATTTTCGATGAGAGAGGAACTGATTGACAAACTCAAGGCAGGAGGGTTTTCATGGTGCGATCTCTACGCTGAAAAGGAACTCGGGGAAATTCTCTCTCGCATTGCTCGGTCAGAGAAACGCCGTTTGCATGTGTGTAATCCCTGCTACTTTGTCGTAGCCGAGAAGCATCGCTCACGCGAAAAAAGCATTTAGTATGCGACGGACGAGCACTGTTTTCTGCTCTGACAGAGGCTAGGGAAGTGGAAACTTCAAGAAAACTTCTCGGCGGTTTAGTATCGGTGGCAGTACTTACCACTAGTAGATATGAGAGTTGATCTTCATTGGTTGGTAGGGTCCTTCATCCCATGTTCGGTCTACGCCCCATTGGTCTCAGGGGACGGCGATTTAATGTCTGAGATTTCTGGCACTCCTCGGCATGAGAATGCGGCGGCAAAAACACTTCTCTACGCCCCACCAATGTACGCCCGTATAATCTTGTGGCCAAATATTTTCGTGTGATCCAATTCTTGTTACAAAACTCGGGACGCCCGTTCCTAGCGATGGAATGGAGTAGACCGACGCAACGCGGCTTTCCCTTCAAGTCGCCTCGGTTGCATCGACTTCTAGCTCGACGAAATTGTTGTGAAATGCGGAAGTGCTCTCCACTGACCGCAGCTAAATCCAGCAATTTTGCAGTCAAACTGACAACACTTGGCTTCCGACCCAGGTCGTCGTTCGTGCCCCATGACGAACCGTCATGGTGCAGTTGGAAACTTGCCCGATCCTGCGTCGGCTTCATCGTCCGACGCACGCAAAGTGCACAGGAGGGCGCGACATGACTCGTCATGTGCACATGACGCTCTCGGTCGGTTCGTCATTATGCACCAACAGAGACATTCCTAAGTCGTCGAATGCAGTCAGTTTGACTTCGACTCTGGAAACTGCAAGGTGCGGTCGACCTTGCTACGGCGAACTGCGTTTCGGCATTCGGCCACTGCAATCGCAAGTCACAATAATTCGCTGTTCGTGGAGGAGTGGAGGAGGTGAATCGAAACAAAGTAATCTATCCGCATAGCTTTGCTGTGCTGACGAAGAGCTCATATTCGCCCACTTGATATTAGGGCGGCGGAAAGTATTGGCGAGAAGAGATGGACCTTGGCGAGAAAAACCGGTCGTCTCATTCGTCAACCTCAAGATGCTCGGCATGCAGATCGATCAGCGGATTGAAATTGAGGTGATCGGCTTCCTTGATTGCTTTGATGTACTCTTCTCGGATCGGGCTCGCTGTGTCACGCAAACCTTCGACCGGCCATATCGTGATCGGCATACCGTGTTGAAACTGCCAGATGTTGGCAACCATCCGAGCCCAGCGGCCGTTGCCGTCTTCGAACGGATGGGCGTGCACCGCCTTGTAATGAAACTCGGCGGCTGTTGCAATGACGACCGGTCCAGTCTCGTCGTGCCGCTTGTCCGCTTCCATGGCAAGTGCGCCAAGTTCCGTCGGCACCATCTCCCATCGGGCGCCAATGTTTTTGTCTGTGTTCCGGATAGTACCAGCCCACTCCCATATCGAGCCGAACATCTCCTCGTGTAGCTTGAGCAGCCATTCGTAATTAAATGGCGCCAACCTCCGACTGGGTGGTGAGAGCAGGTACTTTTCAGTTACCTTGAGAATCGCGTTAAACTCCACCTTGTAGAGTTCGGCACGTGTCTTGACGTTTTTCAGTTTGAGGCCGCTGCCGTCAAACGGAGTGTCATGGTCGGATCCATCCGAACCGAATGGGCTCAGCGCCATAGCTTACGTGCCGACGAGGCAATTCGATTCGCCGTCTTGTAGACCAGCCTGTCGATCGTTTCGCGGTCTACCGCTTGTGATTCAAGTGCGACATTGCCTTGCGTTGCGCGCACAAGTCGTTTCGCCTTCCGTCGCGCTTCCCGATCGATGAACTCGGTCACCGGAGACGTTGGCGTCAACGACACCTCGACGCCTAACGCTGCGGCGACGGCTTCCAGGTTGTCCAGTGACGGAGACGCACCGCTGCCACGAAGGATTCGGTCGACGGTATCCCGTGACAGACGGCTTCTGCGAGCAAGAGCAGCGACTGGCATCTCGAGAGCCTTGCGCCGCTGTTCCAGCGTTTCTGCAATTTGAATGCGGTTCATTTCTGTTCACTCCTGCTGTATATCTCAGGAAATTATACGCATGAACCGCAAGATATTTCGGTAGGTCTGTCAGAAAAACTGCTTAAATATCAGCAAATCTCTGAGGTTAGGCCGCAAGAAAACGTCATAATCCATTCAAAATGAAACGACCTGAGGCAAATCAGGCGTTCGGGGGCATGGACGTCAAGGTGCCAGTCACGTTCTTAACCGTCATCGAAAGATCGTAGCTTGACCGGTCGTCGTCGCTGCCAGCGGCGAAATAAACCAGCTGCAGTTGCGTCATCAGATGGTATCGGATTGCCTTTCAAAAGGAATTTGAATCTCCGTCAGATAGTTCTTGGGGTTTCCTCTAAAGAACATACCGGGTCCCTTCACGTATACCTCTCGCGATGGCAAGGTCAGCCTATAGCCTCGTTCCTTGGCATACCGAATTAGAATCTCATAGGATCGCCCCAGTTGAGTATACGGCCCAAGATGGACCAGTGTCAGACATAGTTGGTCTGGAAGACTTCGAATATCGACTCCATCAATTTGAACTGGCTTGCGAATCGGCACACTCGGTTCGAAATCCGCATGGTCCTCGCGATATTCGTCGTCGTATATTAAACAAAGCGGAGTTCCACTGATGTGGCGACCAAGTTTTCTCCCTAATTGACCAAAGACTTTGCCGCATTCGTCGTATCGGCCCGTCACGCGGATGCCTGCCACCAATAACTCGGGTACTCTCTTTTCCTCGACTTCGTAAGTCTTCTTCTGAATCATTTGTTTAATTTCCAAATTCTGTTGAATGATGCGATCGATGCAGCGGACAAGTTCGCGATCGCGGCAGATGGCTTGTTTGAGCGCCGCGCGACGTTGTTCCAGGAAGCCGACCAGGTCTGTTTCGTCGCGACAATCCCGCAGGATTTCGACGATCTGCTCCAGACTGAATCCAAATTCCCGCAGGACCACAATTACCCGCGCTTGTTCAACGTTGCACTGATCGTAGTACCGATACCCACTGCCGGATTCAATGCGCGCCGGAATCAATACAGCACGTTCGTGATAAAAACGGAGTGTCTTGACCGTCAGGCCCGTGATTTTCGAGAACTCACCGATGCTGAACACAGCTTCCCTCCTACAACCGTGATGCTGACAGCCTAAAGTTTACGGCCTCCAACTAGGGGAGAGTCAAGCGTCCGCGTGACAAATCATATCGAAGCACTCATTCCGGTCCGCTGCTCAGGTTTATCTAGACGTGCCTTTAGCGAACACTAGTACGGATCAGAACCGTATGGATCAGAACCGCATGGCTGCAGCTCTATACCGACTGGGCATACCGACTCGACGCATGATGGCTATTGCTTTTGCGCACGCCTCAATCTTACCTCAGCTAGGCTTTACAACTCGCTGCACCGCCACTCGACGAAGAAGAGTGATCTTGCCGGGAACTGGGGTAGTGCAGCTGACTGGC
>JAGQPR010000392.1 GCA_020426625.1 Planctomycetales bacterium | reverse complement strand
GGTACCGTTCACCCCTTCGGCGAATATTTACGTCGAAAACGACGTAACTATCAGTGGGAGGGTGAGTTGCGATGAAACTGTGGTGGCGATTAGCGAGAAGTGTCGGATGTCAGGCAAAATTTCATGGAACTTTCTTTCGAATTTATCGTGTCACAGCAAAGTCTTTTTCAAATCGTTTGATCAAGGCCTCTGCGTCTGCAGGCACGATGTACATTTTCCCCCGTATCGTCTTGGTTTCGCCGGGATGAAGACCGCCGATGCGGAAGTCGTTGTGCATGCAGGTGATTACCCCCTGAAAAATCTCTTGGTAGGGCTCCCAAGCGATTGCCAGAATCTGTTTCTCGTCTTCAGAAAAGCAGCCCGTTAGGCCGCTGGACGGTACAAGCTTGCTAAGCGGTCTGGGGTTTACATCGTTTCGATCGACGTGAGCAGGTGCGTACACTTGGCCTGGAACATACCGTGCCTCGAGGGCCCAAGGTTCGGTGGGCAGTCGAGTCAGTTTTCCGTCAACGATCAGAAAACACTTCTTGATGTACGGCGGATAAACGTCGCGAGCATTTTTCTTATCTGCACCTGTAAATCCATCTACTCGCATGCAAGGCTGAGCCCAATGAGCGAACGATTCCTTGGCGGATGGGTTGGTAGCGGTAACCGAAAACGTTACCTCGTCAATTCCTGCTTCAATCAAATGCTTGACAATCACACCATCATCCAGTTTGTCTTCGATCTCCAATATTCGACCATCTGAACTTGCGCTGATCAATCGACTCTGATGCGGGATGACCGTATCCGGACTCCATGGCTGGTCGGTCGATCCGGGCCGGCAATAAGCTTCTAAATAATGTGTTTTGATCGAACCGCCGGGAATGCCTGGGCCTGAAACCGATAGAAAACGATCTTGCCAGTGCAATTTGAGATGGAGTTTATCTTCGGCGCTCGCAGCTGGACCGAGCGCTAGAACAAAAGACAAGATGAGATGTTGCCAGTTGAATTTCATTTTGGCAGACTCCTTTGATGAGCATGCTTTTGATCAATTCTTCAGCGTCCGGTCAAAGAACTGAGCCACTAAGTCCAAGGCGGGTTCAAAAAATGGATGCGACGACCAAAATGGATGAGGACCATTGGGGATGACGTGCGACTCGTGGTATATGCCCAGTTCGTCCAAGCGAGTAATTATCTCCGTGTATCGTGTGCCTGGGCTATCGAACTCGCCATCCATAAACATCATGGGCGGTGTCTGCTCAGAGACATGCGATACGGGAGAAGCAGCGACGTAGTTTTGATGGGCCTCTTCCCAAGTCCCATGCATAAATGTGATCAGACGTCGACGGGGATCGCTGGCGGCAGACTCTCTAGCGGACGTGGAAGTCAAATCCATGCTACCTGCCATAACGACGCACGCTTGAATTGCGCTGGATTGCTCCAGATAAATTCCACTCTGATTCAGTTCTGCGACGTGCCCGCTGGTACCCAGCAAACCTGATAGATGACCACCTGCCGATCCACCCACCGAGCCGATGCGGGCAGGATCAATTTGATAGGATGCTGAGTGAGCCCTTGCCCAGCGGACGGCCGATTTGCAGTCGAATATCGCTGCGGGAAACGGCGCCTCTCCCGACAGTCTGTAGAAGATATTCAGCGTTACATAACCTCGGGCGGCTAGCTGTTGCGCCATCGCTGTATAGCTGCTTGGATCGCCCTTGTACCAGCCACCGCCGTGAATGAAGACCACCGCTGGAAAAGGTCCGTTGCCGGTACTGGGCTGATAGAGATCGAGGGTTAGCTCTCGCTGGCCATACTTGGCATACACCAACCCTAGGTATTCATTGACGCCAGCTGGAAGCTCAGGTTGCACGGGCTTGGCGGCTACAGCTGGAGGTGGGTTCTTCGGCGCCTTGACGGCGATTCCATAGACTTCAACCCAATCCACACGGGAACTTGAGGGAGTACCGCGTCCGGGCTGCTGATCGGAAAAACCAATCTGTTCAACCCGATCGAAGTCCGGCGTTTCAACTTTTTCTTCAGCTTTGGCCGTGATGATACTGAAGTGCCGCCAGGTCAACTCACGTAGCACAAAGGTATGTTCGTGCCATTGCTGGCCAGAGTCGCTTTGTTCACTGATGAACCATCGCTCTCCAGGCAACTTAATCAACAGATGCAAAGCATGATCTCCACTTTGACGACTGCGCCAACGGACGCGAGCGTTCGCTACGGACAGATCGGCAAGGAAACCATTCTTGCGCAGAGACAATGCCCAGCTGCCTCGACATTCGCCGGACCAAACGTAAAAGGGATCGTTCTCAATCTCAACGTGATGCGACTTCTTGATCCCCAATCGCCCGGGGCCGTGAGTTTCCATTCGCAAAGCAGAATTAGCGACATGCTGGCTGGTAATCGGCAGCGCAGCTGGAGTCTCTTTCCAATCCTCGCGGAAAAACAGCATGTCATCCGCCGCTGAACAATCGGGCAGCATGATTGCCCACAGCAGCAGGCAGGCCACCATGGAGTGTGGAAAGTTGCTTCGAAAACTCATTACTCTCTCTCCTCGGTAGTCAAGCCAAGACTTCAGTCTCAATGTTGTTTTCGGCGCATTCTATCGCGGGCAAAATGGTATGCGGTAGTGTTGTTGCTTCGTATTATTTGTTTGAGGCAATCATCCGAGGATGTCATGCACGACTTGCCCGTGGACATCGGTCAAACGATATTGACGGCCTTGATAACGGAAAGTCAATCGCTGGTGATCGATTCCAAGCAAGTGCAACAAAGTCGCGTTGAGATCGTGTACATGCACTGGATTTTCCACAATCTGATAGCCAATCTCGTCGGTGGCTCCATAGACTGTACCCGGTCGTGTGCCTCCACCAGCCAGCCAAACTGTGTAGGCATCTTTGTGATGATCGCGGCCGGCTTTGGTTGATTCGCCGTTGGAGTCAAGTCCTTGGCCGAAGGGTGTGCGTCCAAACTCGGCTGACCAGACAACCAGCGTATCATCTAACAGACCGCGCTGCCGCAAATCGCGGATGAGGGCAGCGATCGGTTTGTCAACTTGTTTGGCCTTGCCTTCGACTCGGCTGAAAACACTTCCATGCGTATCCCAGCCTTGGTCAAACAATTGCACAAAGCGCACTCCGCGTTCCACCAGGCGTCTGGCCAAAAGGCAATTGTTGGCAAAGCTCGTTTGTCCTGGCTGGGTACCATACATCTCATGAATAGCCGCCGATTCCTGGGAAATGTCCATTAGCTCAGGCACAGCGGTTTGCATGCGATAAGCCAGCTCATACTGACTGATGCGAGTAGCAATTTCCGGATCGCTAATTGTATCCAGGGTCTGCTGGTTCATCGCGTTAATCGTATCGATGATGCGCTTGCGCGAGCCTGGCGACACACCTTGTGGATTGGACAAGAACAGCACTGGATCGCCCTGGCTACGGAACTCAACACCCTGATGCACCGAAGGCAGGAAACCGCTTCCCCAAGCTGGGCTGCCTGCGCCAAGAACATTTCCCGTAATCAGCACGACGAAGCCGGGCAAGCTGTCGTTTTCGCTCCCCAAGCCGTAGTTAACCCAAGAACCAATGCTCGGGCGTCCAAAGCGGTTGAATCCGCTGAGCAAAAACATCTGGGCAGGACCATGATTGAATTCATTGGTGTGCAGCGATTTGATCACTGTCAATTCATCGGCGACTGCCTGCAGGTGTGGAAGTAGATTCGACAATTCAATTCCACTTTGCCCGCACTTCTGAAATCGAAAGCGATTGGTCGCGGGAGTTCCGAGAAGCTTGGGCAATTCCCGCACGAAAGCGAATTTACCCGACTCGAACAATTCTTTGGGACAATCCTGACCAGTTCGTCGTTGGAGTTCGGGCTTGAAGTCGAATAGATCGAGATGCGAAGGGGCTCCGACCATGTGGATGTAGATTACATGCTTCGCCCGAGGAGCATGATCCGTAGCCGACGCTTTGCTCCACTGCTTATCGGCCAAAAGCTGAGTCAGCGCGTACGCCCCCACACCATATCCGACTCGTTGGAACAAGGCGCGCCGCCCCAATTGCGTGGGCTTGAGAACATGACTGGGCAACATAACGGACTCCGAACTGACGCAAGCGACGCGTGGTAGTGTTCACCGAGAAAAGGTCGAGATTTTCGGCCTCAATAGTTAATAGTCTCATCCAGGTTGAGCAGCACGTTGGCGATGGAGAACCAAGCTGCCCTTTCGACCGAGTCGCCGCTGCGGAATTGCAGCGAGGGCAGCGCGTTTTTCGATCGCTGGTCGGCCGTCTCCGGCTGGTGTCGAAGCGTCTGACGCTCTTGTTCGAGCAAGGTCGTCAACGCACGCATTTCCTGTTCCGTAGCAGAGCGCGCAAGGCACCGCCGCAACGCGTAGTTCAATCGCTCTACGTCCGTGTCTCCGCCTTCGCTGAGAATCAAGTCTGCGAAGGCAAGGCACATTTCCGCGTACGCGGGGTCGTTGAGCAAGGTCAGCGCTTGGAGAGGCGTGTTGGTGCGATTGCGGCGGACGGTGCAGCTTCCTCGATCAGGCGCGTCCAAATTCGTAAAGCTCGGATAGGGCGCAGCCCGCTTCCACACCACATAGACTCCGCGTCGGAAGCGTTCTTCGGACTGAGCCGTCTTCCATTCTGGCTGGTTGCGTCCCACGCTTCGCCAGATATTATCGGGCTGAAAGGGCATTACTGGTGGTCCAAACATGCGACTGGAAAGTAGGCCGCTGATGGCGAGCGCGTTGTCGCGAATCATTTCCACGGGCATACGGAATCTGGGACCGCGCGCCAGTAGACGATTTTGCGGATCTCTCTGCAGCAACTCTGAAGTCATCGATGCATCTCGTTCAAAAGCAGCACTCAAGACCATCAGCCGCAGCATGTGCTTCATAGACCATCCACTGTCGATCAATTCGCAGGCCAACCAATCGAGCAATTGAGGATGGCTTGGGTAATCCGCTTGTGTCCCAAAGTCTTCAGGCGTCGTCACCAAGCCAGTGCCGAAAATCTCTGCCCACCAGCGATTTACGGTCACACGAGCCAGTAGAGGATTCTGGGCAGACGTGAGCCAACGGGCCAACTCCAAGCGATTTCCAGTTGACTCAAGGTTTGTTGCTTGGGCAAAGGTGGCTGGAACTCCTGGTCTAACCCTAGCCGCTGGCTGCTCGTAGTCGCCGCGGACCAGCACATGCGTTTCCCGTTCTTGCGGCATCTCGACCATCACCAGTGTTGTGTTTGGCTGCAATACAACCAATTGTTCTTCCACTTGCTGGAGACGCTGGTCCAGAGCTTTCAACTCAGGGTCATCAGCTTCAAATGCTTGCCGCAATTGCAGCTTATCTTTCTCAGTGGGTTTAGCCTTCCTGGCCAATTTAATGGTCGCCGCATCAGCGTTCAGCTGCGACGTGTCGCCGTAAAAAAAGGAAACTCGTGGTTTGCCTGCGATGCGACCTCGACCGTAGTACTGTCCCAATCGTACTCGAATTCGATCCGCTTGGTCCAGCTGCGGCCGATTGTTC
Source organism: Planctomycetales bacterium (assembly GCA_020426625.1). GTDB lineage: Bacteria > Planctomycetota > Planctomycetia > Pirellulales > Pirellulaceae > Aureliella. The sequence continues at coordinate 2,031 of JAGQPR010000392.1, read as the reverse complement.
AGTACGAAACTCGCCCAATGCGGTTTGCCAAATTCCGGAGAGATGGCCCAGCCAGTTTTGCGATCTCCATCAATGGCCTGCTTGACATCCCACTTTGTCTGCGAAAAATCGGCCCGTGGCGATCCAAGGGAAATTTTCTGAATTTGCCCATCAGCTCGTACGATTTCACATATCAACTCGCTGAGAATGACATTGGATCTTTGCTCGTCGCCTCGCCCCGGGCCGGTGCCGGGAATGCGCGGATCGGTCAGCAATTCGATGCGCACAGCTGTTGGCATCTCTGGCAGATTGGCAAACTCAAAGGTGTGATCGACGGTGTCAGGAACCGAACCGGACAGCAGAACGGAGCCGTCGGGTTGGATCTCATACTCCTCGCCGCCGGACGTTGAAAAAGACGTTGGAACCAAGGGTTTCCATCCGTCGGCGGTGCCGGTTGCGCTCGATAGACTTGCCAGCCATTGGGCGTATTCTTCATTCAGCAACTGCGATCGCTTCTCCCGCTGGGCAGTAAGCTGAGTGCGTTTCTCAAGCAATTCTTCTCGCTGCGCCCGCTGCGAAGGCTCCAGCGGTAAATCCATCGTGGGCCCATAGAAATCGTAAGTAACCCCTGAGGTTTGCTGGACCTCCATGGGTGTATTGTTGAAGTAGGCAAAAATGCGATAGTAGTCTTCTTGAGTGAATGGGTCGTACTTGTGATCGTGGCACTGAGCACACTCCAAGGACGTTCCCAAGAAAACCGTACCAGTTGTGTTGACGCGATCGACAATCTGGTTCACTCGGTCGGCTTCTGGGGAAACACCAGCCTCCACATTCACAGTGGTCATCCGATGAAACCCGGTTGCAATTTGTTGATCCAAGGTCGCGTCGGGTAATAGATCACCAGCTAACTGCTCAATGACGAATTGGTCAAAAGGCATATCTCGGTTGAATGCCCGTATGATCCAGTCACGATAGGCCCAATTGTCGCGCAACTGGTCTGCCTGGTAACCATTGCTATCGGCATAGCGTGCCAAATCCATCCAAGAAACCGCCCAGCGTTCACCATATGCTTGGCTTGCCAAAAGACGATCCACAACTTTTTCGCGAGCTGCGTCAGACGTGTCCCGCAGGAATGCGGTCACTTGTTGGCTGGTTGGCGGGATACCTGTTAGGACAAGCGATACCCTGCGTATCCAACGCTCCCGGCTCGTTGGCCCATTGCAAGTCAATTCAGCGCGCGCTAATCGACGATCGATGAAAAGGTCAATAGGATTGTCTCGTGTCGTGGACAGCTCCCAAGACAACTGAGGACGTTTGGGGGGGACATACGCCCAATGCCCTCCCTCCGCCAAATCATCGGGCCAAGCAGCGCCCTGATCAATCCACTGCCGCAATATTTCAATCTCGGCTTTGCTCAAGGGCTGACCATCAGGAGGCATGAGATCCCCCTCGCTTGGATCGGTTAACCGCCGGATGAGCAAGCTCTGTTCAGCATTGCCGGGCTCGACTACCACCCTGCTGCGGCCCTCGATGCCGAAGACAGCAGCCCGAAGATTCAGTTGCAGATCCGCTTCCTGGACCTTTTCTCCGTGGCAGCGCAGACAGTGCCGCCGCAATAATGGCTGCACGTCTTCATCGAATCGTACCGAGTCTCTAGCGGAAATCGAGACTTCAGCGGAAATAGCGCGACTGATTATCTGCAGGTCCGTACTAACTTTCAGTGACAATCCAAGCAGTAGCCAAACATAAACTTGGCTTGTGCGGAACGCGTAAGATTTGTTTAGAAGAAGCACTCTGGCAGACAGCAGGTCTCCTGTAACGCCAGAGCACCAAATGATCTTGCGCAACAGGGAGCTTGAGACAGTCGTAAACAGGGGAAGAGCTGGACGGACCATAGGCGGAAGGCTGTGTGCAAGGAGGGGTAGTCGCATCGAACGAGGGCAAGCTAAACCTGACATCGATTATATCACAGTCCACGACTTGCTCGCACAAACCGCAGATTCTTAGGAATCTGAGGAAAAATAACTTGGGTGTTTACTGTTTACTGTGAGT
>JAGQPR010000391.1 GCA_020426625.1 Planctomycetales bacterium | reverse complement strand
CAGAGGGTCGTAGGTTCGAATCCTATCACCCCGACTTCGGCTGCAAGCCGAAGTAGAGAGTAGAGGAGAGAAAGTAGAGCAGTAGAGCCTCCACGACCCCGAATTTTCCAGGGAGTGCAGACGTCCACGGTCGCTCGACTTTCTCTTCTCTACTCGGTCTACTCGGTCTACTCGGTCTACTTTCTACTGCTCTACTCTCTTCTTCGGGAGCAGCGAGACGACCTTTCAATTCGAGAAGCTGTCCCGCAAACGTCCGTCTCCCCTCTTGCGTGGTCAGCCCAAGACATGGGCGTGCGGGATCATTCGCACGATTGGCATAGTGAACTTCTTGGATGACCGCACGACCCAGCCGCATATGAAGCTCACCGCCATCGACAAAGCGTTGGGGGTTAGCGCGAGCACGGGGCAGGGCAAATCGATGGAGATCCGTAAGATGCTCAAGATTCGGCAGTTCGAAATGGATTGGACGCTGCCGAGCCGAATGGACGACAATCCGCTGGCTTGGATGATGGAAGTCAACGGATTCTTGATGGACGTTCGCCACGCGCCGAGAGAGGTTCAAGAGATCGCATTCGAGAAAGGACTGATTCCGTACATCCCCGCGGATCGAGAAGCCGATTTGGCGAGAGGAATCGCATGACATTCAAACTCGGCAAGGGATCAGCCTTCGTGAAGAGTCGCCTGCGGCGTCTTCCACAGAGCGAGGACATTTGGGAGGCCGACTTCCTGCCGGAAGCGGAACATTGGATGGGATTGGTGGTCGAACAAGTGCATGGGGCCGTGCCCGCCATGAAAATGCTGGAAGCGGTCCCCAGCGTGAACGACCTCGCGCATCTGTTGTCGGACGCCATGTACCGTCCGTTGTATGACAGTTGGCGCCGTCCCCGAACCATCCGCCTGCGCGACAATCCAGAGTGGCAAGCGCTGGTGCGGCATCTACACGAACTCCGTATCGACGTGGAGTTCCGGGATGATCTTCCGGCCTGGGACGATGCCGCGGCTGAATACCAATCGCCGGTAAAGCCTTGTGGTTAAGTCTGCGATCGGCTCAAACGGGCCGATTGAAGGTATTTGACTAGCGATGGTGGTCCAATGGCAAAACGAAAGCCGGTAAATCCTTTTCACGGGGGCTGTACCATCGAGCAAATGGATCAGTGGGGGCCGATCATGGACGAGATGTACGGCATCCTCTGCGAAGCCCGACTGGAAGGTCGTGTCGTGACCGTGCCGCTGGGCGAACTGGATGACGTCAAAGGGAAGCCGAATCGTCAGTTGATTGCGGACTTTGACTACGACTATCAAGCATACAGCACGGTCAATCGCAATCTTACCCGTTTGATCGAGTTGGGGCATCTGCGCGAGGCAATGGAGTTATCTCAGGAGTTGATGAGCAGCGGAAGCTACCAGGTCGAAGTGAGCGACGAAGGCATGATGACCGAAGACATCGAAGAATGTGTACAGATTGTGATCAAGGCGATCGCGAAGAGTGATCTCCCCGCCGCAGACGTGACGGCATGGTGTGCGGGGATGACTCTGCAGGATCGCGTCGGGTTTATTTGCGATTCTGAATTGGCTGCGTTGGCCAAGAAAACAAAACGCTGACTTGGATGTGAGGACGCCGCGTGGCAAAACAAAAGCGAAAACTGACGGCTGCCGAAAAGAAGGCAAGGCGCGAGCGGAAAAAGAAATACATGACGATCTTCATCAATGGCAAGCAGAAACGCGTGCCACGCCCGCGACAAATCGACGGGGTGGATGTCGACGAGTTCATCCGTCAAAACGCCGATCCCATCTGGTTGCACCAGAACGAAATGTGGGAGTACATGAATTGCGATGATGAAGATGATGGCCCGTGCTGACCGGATTCATTACGCCGGACCGTGCGCGGCGCGCGAAGATGCCAACTGAAAGAAACCTGGTGCCAGACTTCACGCTAACTCAAGGCCGATATCTTTCCTTCATTTGTACGAATTCCAGTTCGGCCGTCGCCCGTTTGATCCCGATGGTCCCAATTACGGAATTCCGGATGGAAAGAAGCGAAAAGGACGCGGTGACGCACACACGACCACACTGGATGACTTGGACTTGAAGCTGCACCGTTCGTAGTGGAGGTTGTTAAACCTCCTTCACTAGGATCCAGGATCTTTGGCAAGATCCACTACGTCAGTTAATAATCCCGCCGCAAGCGAGTTATCTTCGTCGGCCCCGACACCCGCATCGCGGGGACAACCCAGCTCGTTGTCTCCCCGCAGTTTTGCGTTGATTTGAAATTGAGAAACGCCTAGCTGAGCATTTCACAAAGACGCGGTCATTTCCGGTTTTCTTGCAAAGCTAATTTTTCATGTCTTTCATCATTGGCATCGCCATTTGGCGGGTCATGGCATCTTTGGCCATAGTTTTCATCATGCCTGGGTCTTTGCTCATCTTTTCCGCCTTCATCATCATGGCTTCGTCATTGATCAGTTTTGATACGGAGGATTCCTGCATCATTTTGGCAGATTTCTCTACCATCGCCATGATTCCCGGATCGTTCATGAGTGCATGGATCATCATCTCTCTGGTCAGCATCGTGGCCATGGCGTCCCCCTTCATCATTTCCATCTTGCCATCGGCCATCGACTTTTCGTCCAGCATCATCGGCTTCATCATCGACTTCTTGTCTGGCGATGATTGGGCCATCATTTTCATTTTTTGTGCAACCAAGTGCCGGGCAACTAATTCCTGAAACAGATTTTCAAGCTCTCCTTTTTCGCTCATCATCTTTTCGCTGGCCATTTTCATTTTGGCATCATCGGTCATCATCGATATGCCTTCAGCCGGGGTTGCCTTTTCGACCAAAGACATGTTGGACATATCTGTCATCATGTCGTGCATCATCATCTCTTTGGCCATCATCGAAGGAACCATCGAAGCTTCGCTCATCATGGCTTTTTCAGCGGCCATCATCATGCCAGGCTCCATCATCTTCTTCTTGACGGCCATCGAGTCCATCATGGCTGCAGGTTTCTTCTCCTGAGCGACTGAACAGGGTACCAGAACAAACATCGCACTGAGGACAGCTAACAGCTGGATTCGTTTCATGTTTTCGCTTCTATCTTGCAGGGTTCCGAAATGCAGAGCACGCTGCTCTGCGCGGAACACAGTCTAGGGTAGTCGCGTAACGATCCGAGAATGAGTTGGTATCGATTCAGTAAAGAATGCGCTATAGTTATTCCGTCATCATTCGGAGTGCGTTTGCACTCCTGTTTGTTTCCGCTGTCATCCTAGCTAGAATTGATTCGTCAATTGCATTGGCAACTCGAACCAGAACTCGGCACGGTGGTCTTCGAAGCTATAACCGACTTCACCTCGATGTGCGAGGACAATCTCTTTGACAATAGCCAATCCCAGACCGGCACCACCCAGTTTCCGTGACCTGGAAGCTTCACCGCGCTGGAATCTTTCGAACAAAGGCAATGTTGATGAAGTCGTATAAATTGACGGACTCGTCGACGTCGTCGTTTCCACATGTTCGATATCGTTCGAAACCAGCAATCGAACGCGGCGGTGAGCGTGTGTTAAGTCAGTCGCCACCATACCGCCAGGGGGTGTATAACGCAGTGCATTTTCAAGCAGATTCGTCACGACTTGAGTCATTCGCTCTTTGTCGGCATGGAGGATCGCAGATGAGAGAGTGTTCTTGACTTGCAAGTGTTTCTCTTCGAAGCGAGGGGCAAAGGTTTTCAATACCTGTCTGGTCAACTCAGCGAGATCAAAACACTGGATGTTCAAATTTGACTTTGCGAGGTCCGCGCGCGCCAGTTGGAGTAACTCTTCCACCAAGCCTGTCAGTCGCAACGACTCTTCGTGTAAAGAATGGAAGACTTCGGCGTCAGGAGTAATTACATTGTCGCGCAAGCCCTCCATGTATCCTCGAATGTTGGTCAGCGGCGTACGCAACTCGTGAGCAACGTCCACGACAAAGTCTTTCCGCAACTTGTCCATTCGTTCAAGGTTTTCGGCCATGCTGTTAAAAACCAATGACAGTTGATCGATTTCGCCGCATCCTTTGACATCGACTCTCCTGGTTAAATCTCCCTCAGAAATGCTCGCCGCAGAACTCATGAGCTGAGAAATTGGTCGCATGAGACGATAGTTCAGCCAGAGGCTTAGCAACGAAGCGATGATGAATCCAACGGTACAAGCGATAATCAGGTAGCGGTCGACCGCCTGCAAGAACATCCGATGCACTTCACTCGGGTCTATTTTGTACTGTTCCATTAAGGTCATAAAATACGAGCCAGCCAACCAGTGCACCGCGACAGCGACCAGCATCAGCATCACGATCAGTGTCGTCATGTTGATTAACAGCAGTTTCCAAATCAGTCGCAAAGGAATATGCATACTCAGCTACCTCTGCCTATCCGCAAATCGGTAACCAATTCCTCGAACAGTAAAGATATAGGTCGGATTGTCCGGGTCGTCCCCGATCTTTTGTCTCAGCTTACCGACGTGCACGTCGATAACCCGATCGACTACTAGCTCGCCGTCCGGATACAGCTTGTCGATGAGTTCCTGACGTAAGAAAACACGACCTGGCGCTTGCATCAGTGTTTTCAGTAACTCGAACTCGAATGGCGTCAGTGAAAGGAGTCCACCGGCCAACGTAAATCGCCGTTTGTCCGTATCAAAAGTCAGTTTTCCGGCAGTCAGAGTCGTTGATGGCTGAGAATCGGCTCCCTCTCTTTGATCTTCGTACATCTTCGCTCGTCGAAGATGGGCCTTAACGCGTGCGATCAGTTCTCGAGGGCTAAACGGTTTGGATATGTAATCGTCTCCCCCGAGCCCTAATCCAAGAACCTTGTCGACTTCGTCGCCCCGCGCAGTCAGGAAGACGATTGGCACATTCGACTTGCTCCGAATTTCTGCACATACGTCCATCCCGTTCTTTTTGGGGAGCATAACATCAAGGATAACCAAGTGGGGTTTGTGAAGGTCGAAGTACTCAATGGCGCGAATTCCATCCCCAGCAACGACAGTTCGCATCGCCTCATTCTCAAGGTAGCTTGCGATCAACTTGGCTGTTTTCGGATCATCTTCCGCGATGAGTATCAACGTGCCGGATTCTGATTCCATGATAGCTGTTTTGAATCAAAGAGCTAAACAAATTGTTTCATCAGTGCAGACTGATCGATTTGCCAACCGCGTTAACCAAATGCATCTACATTGAATAGCAACGTCGCAAACGGTCCGGTGCCCGTGTTAGGACTCAGGGCGGGCACTGGGCGGATCGCGGCGCTCCGCGACTGAATGACCAACCAATTGGTGCCAAATTACGTGGCATCGAGTGTTAGCCCACGCAAAGATAGCTTAGCAGAGACTGGTCCCAACTGTGTAGCCTTAAACGATCTTTACCAAATCGATACAGGATTGTGTCGGAATCGTGACGGTGTTCCTGTACAACGAGCTGGCTAGCGGAGATACGCAAGTCAATTTTGCAGCTCTACATCTTCCATTGATTCCGAAGGCAATGCCATGATGAGATCGATTGCAGTCGCGACGGCGACCTTTATTGGACTACTGTCGACGGGATGCCAGACAACGGCGGAAGATGGCGATGCATCGAGGTCTCCAGTCGTTGTAGAACTGTTTACCTCCGAAGGATGTTCGAGCTGTCCGCCCGCCGACAAACTGCTGAAAGCTCTTAGCGACGATGAGACGCTCGTGCTTTCGTTTCATGTCGATTACTGGAATCAACTCGGCTGGCGTGATCCGTTCAGTCGCCCGGAGTACACGCTGCGTCAGCGACAGTACGCTGATGTCCTCGGGGTTGCACAAGTCTATACACCGCAGATGATTGTCGGAGGCCAGTTTCAATTCGTCGGATCAGATAAGAAGGCCGCTGCAAAGGCGCTCTCTTCTGTTAAGCGCAACAAGCCAACCGGTTCGTTGACAATGGAAGTCTCCAAAGCAAACGAAACCGCTGTGCAATTCGCTTTCGAGGCAGGGGATACGCAACCGGGTATGATCCTCAATCTGGCAATTGTGGAGAAGGCAACATCCAGCAAAGTCACTGCGGGAGAAAATGCGCGAGCTAACTTGAGTCACGTCAATGTCGTGCGCGCCTTCAAAGTCATTCCCCTCGAGTCGGGAGTCGCCGGGCAAGCAGAATTGGACTTGCCCGAGCAAGTCGACACACGCGAACTGTTTGCTGTCGGCTATCTGCAGCAATCGAAGACAGGTCAAATTGGTGCTACTGCCAGGTCATCTATTCCCTAAAGTATTGTTATGAAGAACAATTCCGAAGATCGAATCACGCCTCCCGAACTGTACTTCGGTCGTCGCAAGTTCATGCAAGCGGCGATCGCTGCAGGCAGCATCGTTGCCACAGCGGGAACCTATCGTTTGTTTAATCCTACCTCAACGCCGATGGCCGAATCGGCTCCACTGCAAAATCTTGGCAGCACAGAACTGTCCGATGCTGAGCGACTTCAGCGAGGATTTCTGGTTGACGAAGAACGGACTGACGAGCGGAGTATTCTGACCTACAACAACTTCTACGAATTCACGACCAACAAAGAGCGGGTGGCCGCAGCGGCCATGAATTTTCAAACTGACGAATGGACGTTGGAGGTTGGCGGTCTCGTCCAGCAACCGAAGTCCTTCAGTCTCGCCGAGCTGCAGGCAATCAGCCCATTGGAAGAACGCGTCTATCGCATGCGTTGCGTCGAAGCGTGGTCGATGGTGATTCCCTGGAATGGCTTTCCACTTTCTCGACTGCTAGAGATTGTACAGCCAACATCGGAAGCGAGATATCTAGCATTTGAAACGTTATTCGATCCTCAGCGAATGCCCGGACAGAAGACCGATGTGCTCGACTGGCCTTATGTCGAAGGCTTGCGATTGGACGAAGCAATGCATCCGCTGTCCATTTTAGCAATGGGCATCTACGGTAAGCAGCTACCGCCTCAGGATGGTGCGCCGGTGCGACTGGTCGTTCCGTGGAAGTACGGTTTCAAAGGTATCAAATCGATCGTCAAAATGACGCTGACCTCTATGGAGCCTCCCACCAGTTGGAATCGGTTCGCTCCTAACGAGTATGGCTTCTATGCCAACGTCAATCCTACAGTTGCGCATCCGCGTTGGAGTCAGGCTACCGAACAGCGTATCGGAGAGTCAGGGCGGCGAAAGACGCTGTTGTTCAACGGTTACGAAGAGCAGGTTGCCTCGCTATACAACGGCATGGATTTGCGAGTTCATTTTTAATTCTCGCCGCAGGAGGCAACGCGGCGGTCGCAATTGTTCGCAACTGAGTTTGGTGGACTTATCAAACACAAACGAGAAAAGCATGCAGAACACTTTTAAGTTTTTTCGTCTTCTTGTGATTGTCAATGGATTTGTTCCATTGCTGTGTTTGCTGTGGGATGCGTGGCGGCATCAATTGGGCGCCAACTCAGTCAATCAAGCTCTGCACATCACCGGTATTTTATCACTGGTGTTTCTGTTACTGTCGCTGGTGATTACTCCCTTGAGAATGCTGACCGGCTGGAGCAGTGTAATTGCATATCGTCGCCCGC
>JAGQPR010000390.1 GCA_020426625.1 Planctomycetales bacterium | reverse complement strand
TGAATTGGTGTCGATTAGCGAGAAGTGTCGGAAAAATCGGCTTGACGCAGATTTTTTTAGGGAAAGCCGTATTCGGGGTTGTCAGCATCAAAATCTTTGTCCGTCAGCCCGACGTTGGTCTGCAAATCCAGGTAGGTGTACTCTTCTTCTAATGGCGCTGGCGCAGCGGGATTTTCTGGCCAAAGAAAGGCCGCGTATCGCAGAGGAATTCTTCGTTCGGAGTCGATGAATATTTGGGCAATATGAAAATCGAACTCTGGACGTTTATCAGTGTGAGTCACTTGAACAAGCTGGCATGGGCGGCCGCCTATCTGCTCCCCTTCGACCTTGTCCACCAGACAAGTGCCTAATTCACGATCTTGATTGCCCTTTTCGATCAGCTTTTCCACCATGCGCAACAGCCCAATTTCTGTGATGGGATATTTGTTTCCGAACATGGCCAGCATGCCATCTGGGGCCAATTTGAACCGAGCGATGTTCTTCAATCCCGCCTCGTGAGAAATGAGTTTGCCGTCGTTAGCACCGTCGACCCAAATGACTTCGCGCCCTGCCGTCGAGCTCGGCTCCAGGAATTTGACGTAAACGGAAAGTCCACGTTCATTGCCTGGTGTTTGGATTGGATTGCGAACCTTTAGCAGCATCTTCGTTTCATCGCCGAGGGTTCCACGGATCCGCTCGCGTTTTACGAGTATTGCTGTGTAGTCCTGGAGGTTTGCCCGCATGTCTTGCAGCATGTCGTGGGCCATGGATAGCACGGCATCCAGTGGATGCTGCGTAGGATCGCCCGCGCTAGCCGGTGATTGCTCAGCTTGTTTGCTACGATCAACGACCACCGGTTGGGCGGATGAGATCTCTGTGGCAACGCTGGAATGAGACTCATTCCCAGGAAAGAACGTTCGAACAATCAGGAAGCCCATTGCCACGAGCATCACCGCACATGCACTGTACCGCAGCCAGCGGAATTGAGTTGAACGAGACATCAATCATGCAGTCCAAATTCTGTAGCCTTGGCAAGCAACTCAGCCACTTCTTGCTGATCGATTTGACGAGCAATCTGCAAAGCCTGTGGGGACAAAGTGAAATCACGAGCGATATGATGCAAAACCAGACCTGATTCACAGAGGTTCCTGAAACCCTCGAGAAACAACAACGTTACCTCAGGCTGAGACGCGTCGCGGAACGCTATGGTGCGTTCCTCGTCTACTTCGACGTAAACCGCCAGCAATCGCGAGGCCGCATCGAAGGCCGAGTTGACCGCGCGGATCTCTACAACGCCGCGAGCCCGAGCTGCGAAAAGTATAGCTCTGGCCTCCGGCAGCAGGATTGCCTTGCTTGGGTCGGCGGCACGTCCACGACGATGTACCCAAGCGTCGTTGCACAATTGTGCCAAAGCAACCAACATCGGCGCACCTTCCGCCAATGCCTCCCAGCTACCGTGTAGGTAGTTGTCTACCGGGTTCAGATCCATTGCTTGCGACTTCCTAAAACTCTCAAAAATCCTTGGCTCAGTATGGCCGTTTTGCCGGATTTTGCAACGTTCGTCATGCCGTCGAGTCGTAGCTGGGACAATTTGGAATGCCGATGCCGCAACGTGCTCGAAGCGTTATAATTGGAATGACATCAGAAATTGGCACGTAGCTCCTCTCGCCGGAAGCGCGGACCAACAGATAACTGAATACTTTGGAGAACACGATTGCGCTAAAATCCTTTGCAAGAGTCGTTCTATGATCGATTCTGCAGATTTTCCTGGGCTTTGCGAAATGCCTTTGAGAGGCGTGTTGTGCGGCGAAAACTGCAAGGCTCGGTAATTAGACCGTCCAGTGCTGGCAGCAACGGTTGCGAGTCGGCCCCTAAGTTGCCGATTACGGATACTTGTCAGCCGAGAATCCAGGGCTTGGGCAGAATCCAAGTCGCGAGATAGCCTGATCAGGTTACTGGTTCCGCATGGAAATTATACTGTTTGTCGAGTTTGTGGGGCTGATGCCCTACGTCGGAACGTGATTGGACTCGCAATCCGCCCCAGCCCATGCTATTCCTCACGTACATTGGATAAGCTGCGAAAGGTCGATGTGGAACGGGGATATATCAAAAAGAGGGAATCGCCATGCTGATTTTCGCAGGGAGTTCTCCGCTATTGAAGCGCGCGCTGCAAATTGCTCAGCAACTGAGTTGGACATTTGTTTTGGCTTATGTCGCAGCATTCGGCACATTAAATGTAGCTGCCCAGACTTCTGTCGAAAATCAACCGGCTGAGGATATAGACAGGATCGGTGAACTGATTCGACAGCTTGGTAACCAGAGTTTCCACGATCGGAATGCCGCCAAATGGGAACTCGAGCGTATTGGACTGGATGCATTTGACCAGCTGCGCGACGCAGTTCATCTGAATGAAAATCCTGAAATCGCCCGAACGGCCAAGTACTTGCTGGAAAGTCAGAACGTAACGTGGTGGCTGGATTCCGACTCGCTGGACGTTCGTCGGCTTTTGGAGGATTACAATTCCCTGGCTACTACCGAGCAGGCGACGCGATTCCAACAGCTGATGCAATTGCAGTCAGTTGATGCAGCAATCGCCGTAGCCCGTTTGGTGCGTTACGAGAAAGATGATTATCTTTCCAAGCTGGCGGCCTTGGAATTGTTGGAGCAAGTCTCCACTAGCGAACAGACCGGTCATCTTGACCATCTTTCTCAGGTAAGCATTGCGCGAAACGAAGAGTTTGTACCTTCGTTGTTGCTAACTGTCGGTGATAGCGAGCGTCCTGCTGCGACCTGGCTTCGAGCGTTTGCTGAGGACTTGTCGCTGAAGGTAGCTCTGGGCGATTCGCAACCTGAATCACCGATGCAATCTGACCAATGGCTCAGCCGCGTGCAGCAGTGGCAACAACTGGTTCAAGCTGAGCACGAGGCGGCTGAAAAAGCATTGCCGACCGAAAAGAAAGATCGTGAGCTAGCTCTGCGATTCTATCGCTGGCTCGGAAAATGGATTACACAGACGGCCGGACGGGAGCCTGCATTAGCCACAACGCGTCCCTGCTTGCCATTGATTCATCAAGATGTTCGGTCCATGCAAAGTGTATCCCTTTGGATCCTGGATGCGCATTTGCCCGAACTGCTAAGTGAATTGTCCGCTGCCAATGAGCAAGTGTTCCGAAATGATTCGGTGTTGGGATTCCTGTTAGCGGAGAGTCTTCAGGCGACAGGCCATCTTGCAGATGCGGAGGAACTGGCCGTAGAAACCAGCCGCTCTCTTACCTTGCTCATTGAAGAGGAGTTGTCCGGGATCAACCGACACTTGGATCACGTCGAAGTTGAGTTAAGCCGACGACTGCAGCTAGGCGGCATACTGGCGTCCAGAGGGCTGTTCGATTGGGCAGAGCGAGAGTTTCTCACGATTCTGGACTTGGCAGAAACGCGAACCAAGCCGGACGACTATAACGTGTTTCAATTCAAACTGACCACGTTGCGAATGATGGCAGACTTCTATTGGGTTGCAGGGCAAAACCACCTCGCTGCCCAGACCCAACGCGAACTAGTGGAACTGTCCAAATCGTCGCGCGTCAATCCGATCGACGCTCGCCGAGTGGATTTGCCAGAGATGACTGCGAATTATCACTTTTATGCCGGCCTTGCCGCCATCGATCAACAAAACAAAATTGAGGCAATTGAACACCTGCTGGCGGCATTGGCCGTCGCCGACGCCGAACCCAACCCGGATGTCGTGATTGCGATGAAATCCATCGCGAACGAGGAGCCATTCCTAAACTACTATCGCGAAGCCATGGATCGCATGGTCTCCCAGTACCGCAAAGAAGTAATCGAGTTGGAGCGGGGACTGACCAACGCAGATCGCAGCGTCCGGATGCACGCTGAATCCTCACTCTCAGCTGCCTGCAATCAACTTGCTTGGCTTCTGGCCTGCTGTGAAGAAAATACGGAGGAAGCACTGAAACTGAGCTTGCGATCTTTGGAATTGGACCCGGAGCAACCGTCCTACTTGGACACACTTGCTCGCTGCTACTACGCGAAACGCGATTTCCAGAATGCGGTTGACACTCAGCTACATGTAGTTGCTCTTGAGCCACACCAGCGGCAAATGCTTTCGCAATTGAAAATGTTCCAAGAGGCCCTTGAAAACGCTACTGAGTAATCACCGTGACGAACCATAGCCAAGTCGACTTGCCCAAGTTTTTTCGTGTGCGTCAGCGTTTTGATCGTCCTAGAGTCGCTGACATTCGACAGCTGATTGATGCTCAGTTGCACTTGATCTGCAAGAATCCCGATTCATTGCCAGGAAAATCCGTAGCCATTACGGTTGGCAGCCGGGGCGTAGCCAATATTGCGACTATCACCCGTGCTTGCGTAGATTTTTTCAAGTCAAAACAGGCCGTGCCTTTCATTGTCCCTGCTATGGGGAGCCACGGTGGGGCAACCGCCGAGGGACAAGCCGCTCTGCTGGACCGTTTTGGCATCAACGAACAAACCATGGAATGTCCAATCAAGAGTTCCATGGAAACGGTGCAGATCTGCCAGGCAAAAGAAGGATTCCCCGTGCATTTCGACCAGCATGCCGCAGCGGCAGACCATGTGCTGGTTGTGAATCGAATAAAGCCGCACACACGTTTTGCCGGGGCCATTGAAAGCGGCTTGATGAAGATGATGCTTATAGGACTTGGCAAGCAGCGTGGCGCGGAGGTTTATCATCGTGTCATCATGAATTACTCGTTTGACCAAATTGTACGCAGTGTGGCTCACGAGGTGCTTAGCCGCTGTCGAATTCTGGGTGGCTTGGCTCTGCTGGAGAACGCGTATGAAGATACCGCCGACATCGTCGGATTACCTGCCGATCGCATTGAAGCAGAGGAACCGCATTTATTGAAACGCGTGAAAACACTGATGCCCAGGCTGCCATTCGACCATTGTGAACTGCTCATTATCGACCGCATTGGCAAAGATATTTCTGGTACCGGAATGGATACGACCATCGTCGGTAGAAAACGTAATGAACGCGCGGCCGTCGACGGCGAAACGCCGGACATCCATCATATTTATGTTCGCGGTTTGACTTCGGCCACCCATGGCAACGCGACCGGTATTGGCATCGCGGAGCTTTGCCATCGCCGCGTTACCGATTCATTGGATCGCGATGCCATGCGAATGAATTGCATTACCGCAGGCCACGTCAGCGCGGCCATGTTGCCCATTGATTTTGTTTCAGACCGAGAAGCGCTAGCCACTGCTTGCCAGCTGGCTGGCTATATTCCAGCTGCCGAAGTACCCGCACTGTGGATTCGAGATACGCTTACTCTGGAAGAGATTGAATGCAGCGAGTTTTTCTGGGAACAAGCTAAAGCGACACCAGGGTTGGAAATCGTTGCACCCGCAACGCCACTTGAATTCGATTCAGGGGGTGATTTGATAGACCGCTTCTCTCCCTGACTGTAAGAAGCGGAAAGCTCACTGAAAGACTCAATCAACCACGATATCTATTGGAATATCCTGGCGAAGATACAGACATTGTCCGCCACGATCTTCACAGACGTAATAGAGTGCATAAGCCTCGATCTGCCTGGAATCAGCGTCTTGTGGTATTTGAATTTCTAGCTCAAAGTGCCTTGGCTCACTGGATTCAGTCGACTTCGGTTGCGGACTGACCATTTTGGTTTGCGACAGCTGCCAGCCGTCGGGCGTTCGGAGCACAAGTTGGACGCCCTCAGTTTCATTGTTCCAATGCACTTGGTGACTGGGCCTGAGATCGATATGAACGCGTCTTGGTTCACCCGGTGCGGCTCTCGAAGGGACCGTAACGACTTCTGCGGTGATAAGCTTTCTCGTATCCATGGCAATCTTATTGTCTGGATCCGGTTCGACTTCCTGCTGCTCAGATAGAAACTGTTTCAGCGGCTCAGCGATTTCAGCTCCCTGCGGTTCAACATGCAGGTGCACCGGAGTTTCGCCTCGTTCGGTGACTTCATGCCGCGCCTGCGCGACCCAGTCGTAGAAGGGATAGGGTTTGGAAAGCCGCGGACCATATTGTTGAATTCGCCTTCGGTAAATGTAGTGATTTGGATCTAGCTCCAAGGCGCGATCCCAAGCTGAAATGGCACGCTGGAAGTCATCAGCTTGGCGGAAAGAGGAATCGTATCGCAATCGCAACGCAACTCCCAATTGGAATTGCAAGCTAGCTGATTCCAGATCTGTTTTGATGGCCGCCGTGAGCAATTCGATCGCTTCCGATAGCGATTCTGGCTGGCCCCACAGAATGATGTCCTCCGCCCGCGCCGCCGGAGAGCCGGTTTTGGGCACCCCTGACTTGCTTACCGCATTGTCAGTTTTCACGGCTGCGTCCACTGGTTCCCGCGATAGGAAAGAATCCAGTTCTTCCAAGTGAAGATCTGCATCGACAACCACTCCAGCTTCGTCGAGCGCAATGAATATGGGAACCGCGCGGACGGGCAGCACATTTATTGGATCGTGCAGGATAGGCCAGTCGAACTGCTGCCACTGACTAAACAACCGGCACCGCTCGGAGTGCTGCTCCTGGATGACTCCCAGCACCGTTAGCTGCCCACTTTCACGAGCCTGCTGAGTTTTCTCGTGCCACACGGGCACGTGCCTGCGACAGCCTGCTCACCAAGATGCGAAATGAATTAGTAAGACCTTGCGACCTCGAAAATCGGACAAGTGAACTTTCTCACGAGTCACAATATTCGGTAGTTTGAACTCTTGGTGGCGCTGCCCCACCAGCGGTCGATATCCATCGTCTGGCTCCTGAGCTCTAACAGCGGCGATGAGACCATTGCCCACGAGGCAACACAACATGACTACGCGAAAGGCCGGAAAGCACATTGTGGAAATCCAGTGGAGGTTTCTCGGACAGGCGCACAGATTCATTCCCACAGCACCCGCCCGTCAGTGAATTCAAACTTGGTAGGGCTAACCTACGCGACTTCCCAACCTGAACGGTAAGACTTCGACACGTAGCGCTGCGCATCGGCGCGGTCAGCGGTCATCGACTTTGCATCCCATTGAATCGGACCGCCACTTCGGTAGGCCACATTGCCCAAGAGAACAGTTTCCGTCAGGGCACCAGAGTAATCAAAATTGCATGTCGTGGGTGAACCATCACGGCAGGCTTTGAGCCATTCACGATGGTGTCCAATCGAATCGGGAATTGAGGGCGCAGGTGGTTTGAATCCTGCGAACTTGTCGCTCGGGAATAGTTTGTAATTCGTATAGCTGGCAAACATCATTCCGCCGGAGCCAACGAACATAACGCCCGCGTTGGGAACGCGCTGTCCCATAACCTCACGTGGAGTCTTGTCGCCATCGTACCAGGTCAGATTAATTGCTGGTGCTACCTCAGTTTTTGGAAACCGATAACGAACGATCAAACCCAAGGGCGCCGTTTCCGGGTGAGGTGAGGGACCTTCCGCTTCGATATGGGTGGGGTGTCGCAGGCCTAAAGCCCAGAAGGGCAAGTCGATGTAGTGGCACCCCATATCGCCCAACGTTCCCTGGCCGAAATCCCACCAGCGCCGCCAGTTGGCTGGATGGTAGACGCCTGCCGCGTAGGGTCGCA
>JAGQPR010000038.1 GCA_020426625.1 Planctomycetales bacterium | reverse complement strand
TGACAGGCACTCAGCTGGAGGCCATCGACAAATTCATTCCTTCCTCAGATCGCTGGAAGTAAGGGCTCGGCTCCAACCCTCATCACACCGCTTTGACGGTACCTGGCGCATCGCAGGCACACGGTGCATGGAAGACCCGCAGGTGAGAACGCCACAATTCTCGAAACCCATGTCGATTGAAACTCATATCAATTGAAACTCGTCGGACTGGGACTTATTGGATTGAGACTCATTGGATTGAGAGTCATTGGATTGAGAGTCATTGGATTGAGACTCATTGGATTGAGAGTCATTGCGTGTGAGGTTGCGCAGGAGCCGCAAAGTCACGATTACCGGCAATCTCGTGTCATCCGATCCACTAGGGGGGCCACATTGCCTGACGACGTCTGGATGATTCTCACGTGTTGGCAAGCTCGTATGCGGTCGGGTTGTAACGAAAATGCCGGATAGTCACTTGCAGCTGCCCAACCGCTTCGACTTGTCATCTCACCGCGCCAAGGGACATTGAGAATGGTCCCAGCAGATGCCGAAAAAAGTGACACGGGTGAGTATGGATACAGCAGACCGATCTCGTTCCACGCCGAAGGATCGCGCGTTTGAGTTTCATTGAGAACCAAGATCATGTACGCAAAGCGTCAATGTGCGCCGTGATCGCAGCCCTGGCTGCATTCTCATTGTCAACCGCTGCGCAAGCTCAAACGTACACTCCGGCCACGATGTCCACGTTGCAGTTGGCAACAGTCGATCCAAACTTTCAGTTTGCCAGGCGCGAGGAATCTGCGGTCCTTCCCACGGTTGCCGAGGCCGATTCGGTTGCGAAAGTCAACTCAGAGCCGGTGCCCACGCTGACCAGCCCCTGGTGGCTAGACGACCTCTTTTCACACAGATCGTCGGAAGTTGCTGACGGGCAGCGCTGGCAACTGGACGATCTCATTTGGCTGTCCATCAAGCACTCTCCCTATGTGCAGTCGATACTAATCGATCCTCAAATCCAAGACGCTCGCGCGCTGGAGACCTTAGGCGAATTTGATCCAGCGACTTTTGTTGAATCAATCTTCAATGATACGTCGGATCCCGTGGGCAACACGCTAATCACCGGTACAGCCAATCGTTTGAACGAACACCTGTGGGAGAATCGTTCCGGGGTCCGGGGCAAGGGGATGCGCGGCGGTGAAGGCGAGTTTTACCAGGAATTCTTGTTCAAGGATAACAACTCCGATTTTTTCAGTCCGAGAAATCAAGCGGATACCACGATGGTTCTGCGGTACACGCAACCTTTGATGCGAGGGGCGGGGCTAGCTTACAACCGATCGTCGTACGTGGTGGCCACACTGTCCGCCAGTCAGACTCGGCAAGAGGCGGAGCGCAAGCTGCAGTCCCACACGTTGACGATCACCAATGCCTACTGGAACTTGTTTGCCGCCCGGGCGCAATACAAACAAGTGACCCGAGGCATGCAGAATTTAGTTCGCATGCGCGAGCAACTGGCTCAGCGATCGGACATTGACAGTCTGAGAAGTCAATTGCTTCGCGCGGACCAAGCCCTGGCAACACAACGGGCCAATTTGGCTGCAGCCAACTCGCAAATCGTAGCAGCGGAAGCGGAACTGAGGGCTGCCGTTGCCGCACCCCAACTGCTTGGCGACAGGCGGAAGCCGATTCTGCCCGAAACAATTCCAGCCGACTTTCGCGCCGTGATTTCTTTGCAGACTGAACTGGGGGCGGCATTGAATGACCATCCAGAGATTCAACAAGTGCGGGAGGCTCTCAAGTCGTCGCGTGTTCGATTGCAAGTGGCCGAGCAAGAATTGCGTCCCACTTTGGATCTGGTTTTGGAAAGCTACGTACGCGGACTGAACGGCAATTTCGATGCAGCCAAGAGTTTCGGCGATCAATTTTCTACAGGTGCGCCGAGTTATTCGGCTGGACTATCGTATTCGCGGCCCTATCGGGGAAAGGCAGCCAAAGGCGTCCTCCAGGAACGTCGTTTGGAACTGCGCCGAGAGCTCTTGCAGCTGGAGCAAACGCTGCTCGACGTGGGAGCCAAAGTAGAATCGGCCGTGGCGGCAGTCGACGCTGCATTTGTTGCCCTGGAATCGGCCGTGCAAGCTACCCTCACCAACCTACACGAGCTAGAGTATCTCAAGGCTCGCTATGAGAACTCATTTCTCGATCCAACGTCGACTAGTATTTTGATTGACCAAAGGCTTGCGGCGGAGATACGATTGATCGAATCGGAGAATGAATGGGTACGAGCCCAGGTCGACCATATGATCGCTATTGCAAATTTGCGCTATGAAACTGGCGCTATTCTGCGAGCGTTTGGAAGTTAGGAGCCGGGGAAAAATCAACTTGGCGATTTATTCCCCAACGCCCCCAAATGCGGACCAACTCGCCCGTCTGGACACTTCGCCCGCTTGATGTCGGCAACGGTATTGGCTGGCGTCAGTCGGCGCCAGCTGAATACGCGACTACCGTGGACAATCGTTGCAACTCATTTAACTGGCACGAACCAACCTGCGACAACTTTCGCCAGTGCTTTTCCCAATTGGCCTGACCAATTACTCAGTTCCTGTTCGCGGTCTATGGCCTAATTTTCTTTGCTGAAAACTACTCTCGTTGTAGTTTTCGTTTCGCAATCTAGCCAAGTGAACGCCCCACATCATTCGCTAGCTGTCCTGAAGGAATCTGTCTACGCCGCAATTCTATTATGCTGCCACGTGCAAACTACGTACTACTTTCGCTTCTTCTGGTGGCGATGTGCGCACAGCATATTAATGCTCAGGGGCTTTCGTCTAGAATTCCCATCCCAACCGACTTTGCTCCCGATGGAGTCTTGCAACCCTGGAAGGCCAGCGACGTCGCTTGCCTGGAAACGGGGCTACTGGAGGAACTGTTGGTGAAAAGAGGGGAACGGGTCAGTCAGGGGCAGCCGCTGGCAACGCTCGAGTCGTCGATCGTCAAGATTCAACGAGATATCGCCGCGGCTCAGGCTGCCGCGCGTGGGCGATTGGATGCTGCTGAAGCGGAGGTGGCCCTGGGAGAGCGAAAGGTGGCCGCTTTTCGCGAAGCCCGACGCGAACAATACGGTTCGCAGTTGGAATTAGAACGAGCGGAGGCGGATCTCAGAATTTCCAAAGCCCGGCTACTTGCGGAAACTGAAGAGCATGACTTGTTGTTACTGCAATTGGCTCGTCTAGATCGCCAGCTGGAAATGCGCACCGTGCGGGCACCGTTCGATGGTGTCGTCGTGGAGATACTCAAGGATGTTGGCGAAGCGGTCGCGGCACTTTCGTCCGAAGTTATTCGCATCGTCGACGTTTCGCGGCTTCGGGCCAGCTTTTATCTGCAACCTGCTGAATTGGAAGGCATGACCCCCGGTTCAGCCGTGACCGTTCGCTTGGGTAAACACGGTAAGTCGACTGCCATCGTTGAAAGTATCGCGCCGGTTGCAGACCCAGAGAGCGGGCTGATCGAAGTAAGCGTGCTGATCGACAATCCAGGTGGTGAAGTACTGGGGTCTCGTTGTACTTTGCACATCGATGAACCGATACCGTCAGTTGGCTTGACTCGAATCATACGCGATGCCCCCCGCCCACAGGTCCAGCCGCAATGACCGCTAAAAAATGGGTTCCGGATTTTCGCAGTGAGGGTGCTCGGGTAGTCGGCAGCTTGGATTGAGCAGCTGAAGTGGCAAGTGAGAATTCCACGGTGTCGCAGGCTCCAAGGCACAAAAACTCGAATAATACGGAAAGATTGATCGTGAGTGGTCACCATTGCGCTGATTCGATTGCCAGTGTTTACACAAACTTCGGCCTGGGTACGCCTTGTGTAAAGCAATCCGATGCACCTGCGATGGAGCAAGCTGACTGTCAAGACGCGGGTGAGCCAGTCGTCGATTCCGCGGCATTGAGCGCAATGGCTGGGCCGTGTATCGACTGGAACACAGTGCCGCCCGACGGATTGAAAGAGTCAATGGAATTGATGCTCCAATCGCTGGGCCGACTGTTTCAAGGCCAGGTGATGCTGGCATTCGAGCGGGGACAACAACTCAGCGCGACCTATTGCTCCGATGCTCGAGAAGTCACACCCGAGCTCAACTCGGCCGTACTGGAAGCCTCACGAGCGCATGGCAAATGTTTGTTTGCTTCCGCAGAACGAAATAACTCACCGATACTTGAACAAGTACGAGCTCGCCACGAAGCGAACATGGCTCTGGCCTTCGGGATGACCAATGCTGTAAATCCGACGTTGGGTCCAATCACTCGCATTGGCCTGGTCGTTTGCCTGCCTCGCCTCGAGCGCCGACACTCCAAGGAACAATTGGCTTGCTGCATCGGAATGCTTCGAGCCGAATTGCCTGCCTGGCTCGAAGTTTGGAGGCGCTCTACCATTGGGCGGAAGGTAGATTCTCGATGGTTGAGCTTGGCCAGCCTGCATGGAAATCGCGGCTGGATGGCGCTGCTGGCCACGATTCTGTTCTGCGGACTCTGTTTCGCCCCCCTTCCCTACCGGCCAAGCCGCGAGTGTTACCTGGAGCCAGAGAGTCGTACTTTCATCGCAAGCCCCATTGAAGGCCGAGTGCTCAACGCCCTGGTTCGGCCAGGAGACGCGGTAACCGCAGGGCAGAAACTGGCAGAGTTGGATGATCGAGATCTGGTGTGGCAGTTGTCCGCTGCGCAAGCCGAATACGAAACTGCGACCAAGAAACGTGATACAGCGCTGGCCACACGGTCCGCTGGCGATCTGCGCGTGGCTCAACTCGAACAGCAACGCGTTGCCACGGAAATAGAGTCGCTCAAAGAAAAACTCCAGCGAATGGTACTGACAAGTCCCTTGGACGGCGTGATTGTGCAGGGCGATTGGTTTCAGAACAAAGGAGCGCCAGTGGCCCGGGGAGATACGATCTTTGAGATCGCTCCGCTCCAATCAATGCGCGTCGAAGTGCATCTAGATACAGAAGACTTGGCGCATATCGACGCGGGATGTTCGGCGTATTTGCACGTCGACGGGGCGCACGGAGAGTCTTGGCAAGGAACGATTGAGCGAATCGACGCTCGTGGTCAGATCGTCGAAGGAAACGTAGTGTTCGTTGCCGAGATGCAAGTAGCAAATGACCAGCAACTGCTGCGACCCGGCATGCGTGGCAGTGTTCGAATTGCCGCCGGCTGGAAGAGCATCGGTTGGTTGCTTTTTCAACGTCCCTATGTCTGGTGCATGAAGCAGCTGGTTTGGTAGTCGCAATAGCATGAACACAGAACCACTTCCGACGCTGGTCTCAGGCCTACGCTTCACCATACACCGCCAGAGGGACAGATTATGGTATGCCGTCCATGATCCACGGGCAGGACGGTTTGTTCGGCTGGGACGCAAAGAATACTTGCTGGCATCGCATTTGGGTGATTGCCGCAACATAGAAGAATTGCTGCAGAGAGTTAACGATTTCTTGGGAAATGAATCAGGAACGGGGCCCGCCACTAGCGAGGATGCTCAAACGTTGCTGGCGTGGCTCGGACGCATGGATTTGTTAGCCAATAGCAATTCGGCAATCCCTGCCAATCCGGAAAAGCGGATGGTTATTGGTCTCTTGTACAGTCGGTTCCCACTGCTGGCAGGATCTACCGCTGAATTGCTGTCTCAACATCTCAAGTTTCTTGCTGGTCGCGTTTCGCTGCTGGCCATCCTGGCGCTGATATTGACAGCCAGTTGCATGGTCGGGGCGCACTGGGGCCAATGCAGGGCCGTCCTAGGCCAACTGTTTGTTCCAGACGCTCAGTTTTGGTGGTTGGCAGCTTGGCTCCTGCTGAAGTTAGTCCACGAAACAGGACACGCGGTAGTTGCTGTTCGCATTGGTTCGAAGATTCGCTCTGCTGGCCTGAGTCTGATCTATCTAGCTCCCGTTCCTTTTGTTGATATGTCAGACTTATGGGCGATCTCTAATCGTTGGCACCGCATGCTATGCTGCGCTGCTGGCATGCTAGCAGAATTGGGCTTGGCGGCGGTAGCGGCCATCGTGGCTTTGAACACAAGCAACGAGGCATTGCAGTATTTTTGCTGTGCCATCGCTTTTATGGGTACGGTTTCGACGTTTGCCTTCAACGCCAACCCGCTCGTGCGTTTTGACGGCTACTTCATATTTACAGATGTGATCAATCACCCAAACTTGTGGAGCGATGGCAGCCTTGCATCCAAGGCGGTGTTTGCGCGACTATTGAATCCATTCCAAGTTCAAAATCAGTCAATTCGTCCGCTCATGGCACTCTACGGGTTGGCATGTCTGGCATATCGAATCCTGATTGTCGTTGCGTTAGCCGTATGGATGATTTCAATCTGGGGTGGTCTAGGTTGGTTGACTGCAGCTTGGCTTGGCGGCGCGACGTTCGTCGCCCCCTGGCTGCGGGCACGCAAAGACAAAGCTCCTGCACCAATTGCTCCGCAAACAAACGATGTTGCTACAGCCTACCGTTGGCGCCGACCAGCCTGGTTTATCATCTTGCTGGCTGCTGCAACATGCATCTTGTTACTCGTGCCAGCCCCAATTCAACCTGCTACGCCCGGCGTAGTCGACTTCCGTGACGCACAGACGCTGCATACGGCGGCTCCCGGGTTCCTCGAATCATTGTTGGTCGCGTCTGGGGATATCGTCCAGCAGGGAGATGTCATTGCAATACTGGCCAATGACGAAATTGAGCTGAGCTGTCGTTTGAAAGCGATCGAAGTCAGCTCGGCAGAAGAGCAGATACGAGTCGGACGTTCGCAGGGCAAGTTGGCCGAGTGTCAGGCGCTCGAATCGAAGCTTCAATCGCTCCAGCTACAGTTGGCGCAGCTGACGGAACGCAAGGAGCATTTGATAGTTCGAGCTCCCGTGTCTGGAACTCTAGTTCAATTGAATGTTGCCGGTGAAACGGGGCGCTTTCTTGACGAAGGCACACCTCTTTGTGTTTTGGCGGACAAGTCAAACCTGGAGATCAACGCCAGCGCCACGCAGCGTGACGCCGAAGTGATGCGCAGCGCCATTGGCCAGCCAGTTTTCGTATGGCAGTCTGGGGCGGCTAAAGTTTTGGGTACCCTTCAGGGAGTTGACCCGCGAGGTTCCGATGCGCTCAGCCACCCGTCCCTGGCCGCAACATATGGTGGGACAATACCAGTGCAAACCGAGGTGACGAACGAGCGAGAACAGCTTCAGTTGACCAACCCGCGATTCGACGTATCAGTTCGTTTCGGCGCAGACCAGGCCGACGCTGCCAACCGCTGGCTGGTTTCTGGCCAACGCGTGTGGGTCAGGTTGCCGAATAAACAGCAGAACCTTCTGCAAGGAGTCTATTATTGGGCGGCAGCTAAATTGCAATCGTTGCATGAGCAATCCAAGCAGAATTCTGGCCGGTCTTGAGCGGCCATTGAAAACTCACTTGTTTAAACTTTAATGCGTATAATGCAGGCGGTGGCAAGTGAAGTGTTTCAATTCAAGATTCAGAAAGCATAGGTATGAGCCGGACTCTGCGGGGTATATTATTCTCGATCGCTATCTTCGGTGGTAGCTTCATTGATGCGCAGGATAGTCGACCCAATGTATTGTTCATTGCGGTAGACGATCTGCGGCCGCAATTGGCATGTTACGGCCAGAGTTTCATGCACTCACCGAATATCGATCGACTGGCAACACAGGGCGTACTCTTCGAACGAGCTTACTGCATGGTGCCCACCTGTGGAGCGTCACGGGCCGCCTTGATGACCAGTGTTCGCCCAGCGCCCAAGCGATTTGTGAATCATTTGGCTTGGGCCGAACAAGACGCGCCCGATGCTGTGCCCCTGCATACGCATTTCAATCGCCATGGTTATAAGACGATTAGCCTTGGCAAGGTTTTCCACCACAAGCAAGATCATGCTGACGGTTGGACAGAACCTGCCTGGCGTTCGAGCAAACCCGGCTACCAGCTGAAGCAGGCGACTGCTGAGGCGATTGAACTAAACAAGTCGACTTGGCCCAATAAGAACAAGCACAATGGTCCGGCCTACGAATCAGCTGATGCCGAGGAGAAAGACTATCCCGATGGAGATTGTGCAGCCCGAGCGGTGGGCTACTTGGAGCAGTTTGCCAAGGCCTCTGGCGAACCCTTCTTTTTGGCTGTTGGTTTCTTAAAGCCCCATTTGCCCTTCAACGCACCCAAGAAGTACTGGGATTTGTACGACCACGAAGCGATCGATTTGCCTGACAATTACTGGCCGCCCAAGAATGCTCCCGAAGGGGCGGTGCATAATTCCGGCGAATTACGCGCCTATGCAGGCATTCCTCCAACCGGACCGGTCGATCGCGACACGGCCCGCAACTTAATTCACGGCTACTATGCTTGTGTCAGTTTTACCGATGCGCAGATTGGCAAATTGCTGAATGCCGTTGATCGGCTTGGACTAAAGGAGAATACAATTATCGTTCTCTGGGGAGATCACGGTTGGCAGCTGGGCGAGCACGGCATGTGGAACAAGCACTCGTGTTTTGAGACTTCCATGCACGCGCCACTGATTATTTCGGCTCCGCATTCTGAAGGCATCCTGCCGGGTAGCCGCGTTGGCGGGTTGGTCGAGTTTATCGATATTTATCCTACCCTTTGCGAGCTTTCGGGTTTGGAATTGCCTGTTCATCTGCAGGGTTCGAGCCTAGTTACTCAAATGCGCGATCCGCAGTCGGCAGGCAAAGCTTTTGCGATTGGTCGATTTGGATCGGGTGATACAATTCGATCGAATAATAGTCGCTACAGCGAGTATCGTACGGCAAAGGGCGAACTTTTGGGCCAAATGCTCTACGACCACCAGGTGGATGCCGACGAAAACAATAATGTAGCTGGCGAAAGGCAGGAGATTGTCCAGGAGCTCGCGGGGGAGTTGGCGACCAGAAAAGGCAAGAATTGATCGATTGCTCGATGCTGCCAGGTGTGGCAGTCCAGCTCAACGGCAGGTTGTTTTGCTCGAACAATTCCAGTGAGACTTGTACCCGGACGGGGTTGGTGCGTATAAAATAAGATGCACTCGTGAAATTACCAAGTGAATTTGGGAATTCACGATTGAGTACAGTTGGTGATGACAATTGACGCGCCGGATCGTATCCGGGGCTGTTACAGGATTTAACAATAGGGCTAGACAGTTATGGCAGTGATCTTGACCGAAAATGCGGCCAACCAAGTCAAGAAGTTCCGTGAAGAACACCAATTCGGCGACGAAATGGTGCTCCGCATTGGAGTTGCAGGAGGCGGGTGCAGTGGTTTTAACTACACACTTGCTTTTGATGACAAATTCGACGAAGCCAACGATAGCCGATATGAGCATCACGGTGTGGCTGTGGTGGTCGACAAGAAAAGCGCCCTGTATTTGGATGGGACGACCGTCGACTGGTACCACAGTCTGGAAAAGCAAGGCTTTACCTTTGACAATCCGAATGCCCAAAAGACCTGCGGCTGCGGCAGCTCGTTTTCTGCTTAACGCGACGAGACGGTCATCGCCGGCTCACGCTACCAGGCTGTTGTAGGCGATGATTTACTTACTAGGCAAACGGCAGAGCACATGGCGATTGCTGGCCACACGCTACCAGGTTGTCTTAGGCGATGATTTACTTACCCTCCCCTGCAGAATTCAATCCAAGCGGATTGAGTTCTGCAGGGGAGGGTCGGCCGGGTCGGCCTATCAGGGCCGGGGAGGGGCTTCGGGATCAAACTGTCGCTAAGTGTACACTGGAGCTGCTTCGTGGTTCGTCACACCAATCGACCCAAGCGAAGTGACGGCTCACACTGAATCGACCGCAATGCTACTCTCCGCAGACCAGGGAAACCGGTCGCTTACGCGTCTTGGCTCACGCATTGTGAGCCGTGGGCCTTCAGGCACCGGTTTCTTGTCTCATGAGATCCGGTCTGCGAGATCCCGTATGCTGCGCGTTTGACGCCAACGCTCACACTGAATCGACCGCAATGCTAATCCCCGCTGACCAGGGAAACCGGTCGCTTACGCGTCGCGGCTCACATCAATCAACCGGTCGCCTTCGCGTCGCGACTCAAGCAACTCCGCGAACTCCGCTCCGCGCGCGTTTCGAACTCTCGTCGCCGATTCCTTGGCATTCAGAACGCATTGCACACCGAGCGCAGAGCGTTAGCTGCGGTTCCTCTTCATAACACATCCAGAGGTTATTTCCGGTCGGCGTAGGTGCGACCAATGTGTTTGACGATTTCACGCTTCAGTTCCAAATCGTCAAATTCGCCATGGATGCGATGTACGACTTTCCCTTCGGGCGATATCAGCGCGGTATACGGTACTGCTCCTTTCCACTCCGGGTCGACCGCTTCGAACAAGTCATCGCGTTTTTCGGAATCAAGAATGTAGTTGGACGCCGAACAGTGCTTGTCCTGCAGCACGACTAATGCGCGATCTTTGGAATCCAGCGTATCGGCAGAAACGGTGATCACTTCAAAATGCCGCTTGCGATACATACGGTGGATGGTTACCAGCTGGTCCATTTCCGCCACGCAAGGCGCACACCAAGTTGCCCAAACGTTGACCAGCCGGTATTTGTCGGATTTCTCGGTTAACCGCTTTCTCAGCTCATCGGGCTTGACCACCTGCAACTGCACATCTTCCTGGTCCCATTTGGCGATCGCATCCAAAGCCGATTGTTTTTTGTCGGCCCATTTGGTCGAACAGCCAAAAACGCGAGTTTCAGGAACAGAGACCTTTTTGTTGGCCAGCAATTCGTCCAGCGCGTTGCGAGCGTCGTGCGATGTTGGCTTAGTGACTTCGCCGTCGTCGATTCGCCCGGCATACTGCAAGATACGTTTTTCGTCGAAGATGAAAACGTGGGGTGTTGCCAGTACGCCATACTCGGCAGACATTTCTTGCGACTGGCCATCGTAGACATAGGGAAACTGAAAATCTCGATCCTTGGCTCGGATCTTCATGTCGGCCAGCGAGTCGCCGAGATCGGTATATCCCAATTCATCTAACCGCACCGCCTCGGCGCTGTTCGGCGATACCGCGATCAACGCTACGTCACGGTCATGGTAGTCGGCATACAACTGTTCGATGCGATCTTCGTAGGCTTGGGCGGTTGGGCAATGGTTGCACGTGAACAGCACTACCAGAATCTTTGACTGGGCAAAATCTTTGAGCGAGTAGCGTTTGCCATCAACGCCCGGTAAATCAAAATCTGGAGCAGCAGAACCAATTTTCAGTGGTTCCACTTCCTTGCAAAGTGCTTGTGGAGCTATGGCGGTCGAGAGAACCAATAGAGTAGGAATTAGAAGCAAGTTCAGGAAACGTCGCATGACTGGCACCTCTTCTTTGCGGATTTCAAAAGGGAGCACTTCTCGCAAATCGCGACCAAAACTAACTCTCCCATTGCTTTGGGAGTGTCGCGTGCGGGCCCACGGGCGGCGAGCGGGAATTAACCTCCCGTCGCTCAGGCTCTGACCTTCCCGTCCGCAAGTTGCATGAGACCGATGCAACTAGCGGTAGGAGGGTTAGTTACGTTTACCCAATGGTGGCGTTCGCCGAGAAGTGTCAAAAAGGGGTCTAAAAATCATCTTGTGACGAGGGATCGCTAATTCCAGTGTGGCAGGCCATGTAAGACTGCGAAAGCCCCTGTAATTCTCGAAAGCCCCTGTAATTCTTGAATGGTTGTCGAGGAGAGCATTTGTCAGGTCGCGTCAAGCTTGATGTTGAGGCTCGTCATTGGCTAGTGCAAGCCTCATTCTTCACCAAGCTTAAGAACAGATATAAAGAACAGCAACTGTCCCAACCGCTCGTGCTTGGGCTTATCGGACCGCTTGAAATCTGGGAAACTAAGGGCCAATTGCGAGACCCATTTCCATGACGTCTTGCGGCGGAATCTAGAACACGGAAAGGTCTATCCTTGAACGACAAAATCACGATTATTGGAATTGGCGATGATAGCCTTGAGGGCTTGACACGCCACGCACAAGAAACGATCCAACGGGCGGGTACGGTGATGGGGCCACGACACCTGCTGGCCGCCATTCCAGCTGGCAAGCAAACGCTGCATCCGCTGTCTCACGATCTAGACGAGATGTCCCGCGCTATCGATGAGGCCGAAGCTCTACCGGTGGTGATTTTGGCAAGTGGGGACCCGTTGTTCTACGGCACTGCCCGATTCTTGTGTGAAAAGCTGGGAAAGGATCGTTTCGAAGTCTTTCCGCATGTCAGCAGCATGCAGCTAGCGTTTGCTAGAGTCAAGGAGAGCTGGGATGACGCCTACCTCACGAATCTTGCCAACCAGCCATTGACGCGGGTAGTTGAACGAATCCGTACGGCAGAGAAAGTGGGGGTATTTACCAACGACCAGCATCCGCCTTCTGCGCTTGCCCAAGGCTTGCTCGACAGTGGCGTCGACTATTTCACAGCGTACGTTTGCGAGAATATCGGTTCGCCTAACGAGCGCGTGACGCGCGGCGAATTAGCTGAAATTGCGTCGCAGACATTTTCCGATCTGAATGTGATGGTTTTGGTTCGACACGCTGGTGTGCCGGACCGCCCGGCGACGATGAAGGGCAAACGCATTTTCGGCAACCCGGACGAGAAATTCTTGCAAAGTCAACCGAAGCGAGGTTTGCTAACGCGGAGTGAAGTGCGCGTGATCGCACTGTCGGAAATGGATCTGGGCCCCAATAGTGTCGTTTGGGACGTTGGTGCTGGCAGTGGGTCGGTGGCTATCGAGGCCGCGCAACTTGCCCCGGCCGGACAGGTCTATGCGATTGAAATGGATGCCGAAGACTACAATTTGCTGGTTGAGAATTCGCGAACCTTCGGAACCAGTAATCTCACACCGATACACGGTGAAGCTCCTCATGCATGGCAGGATTTACCTGACCCAGATGCGGTGTTTGTAGGCGGTACTGGTCGAGCCGTAGTGGGATTGGTCCAGTCTGCTTGGCAGCGATTGCGTGGTGGCGGACGCATGGTGGTCAATGTGGCCAGCCTTGAGAATTTGACCAACATAGAAAGTACGTTGCGCAGTTTGGGTTCCGATCCATTCATTTTGATGATCAGCATTTCCCGCAGCCAGCAACAACTGGATGCCATTCGCTTGGCCGCGTCGAATCCTTCGTTTCTAGTCGTCGCTCACAAGGTGGAATGAGAATGAACGAGAACATCGACTTGCAACTGGATGTGATTGCTGTCGGCGCCCATCCCGACGATGTGGAAATCGCTTGCGGCGGCACATTGGCCAAGCTGGCCAGCCAAGGATACCGCGTGGGGATCTTGGATCTCACCAACGGCGAGCCCACGCCACTTTGCGACGATCCGGCCATTCGACTGGCCGAAGCCGATATGGCGGCGGAAACATTGGGTATCGCTGTACGGAAGGTGCTTGCCCTGCCTAACCGTAGGTTGTTTGATTGCTTCGAGGCGCGTGTCGCTTTGGCAAAGGAGTTCCGCAAGTACCGACCGCGGTTGGTTATAGGTTTCGGTAACAAGACACCGATGGCCTCCCCCGACCATTATCAGGCCATGTTGATCACCGATGCAGCCGTGTTCTACTCTCGCCTGACCAAGTGGGACCACGAATTCGATGGTTTGCCGGTGCATTCCGTTGCCTGCCATATCAACTTTCAATTGGGCTTCGAGCAAGTCCGCAGCGAGTTTGGGAGCCAGGTGACGGTTGATATTTCAGAGCAGCTCGAGCGGAAACTGTCTTCGATTCAGTGTTACCGCACCCAGTTTCCTCCAGAAAAGCAGCGGGTGTTGGATCGCGTGCGGGGCATGGCTATTGCGGCAGGCTCAGCGGCAGGTTTTGCTGCTGGCGAAGTGTTTTCCACCACGCGGCCCCTCGGCTGCCAGGATTTGGTTCAAGCCGTCTGCCCGTAAGCCTGGCCGATTTCGGCGAAACTTTTTCGAACGCATTTTGGTAAATCGCCACCGGGCTGACCACGAGTCCTTGCGTTAAACGAGCTCAAGCGAGCTGATCACGAGTCTCTTGCCACTGATTGGAAGGTTGAGTGGATCGATGGATTTTGCACCGTTAATTCGGCCGCATGTGCGCGTTCATCCAACTTTGGATACGGCCATCTGGTTTCTGCACCTGCGTTGGGTTGCTGTCGCCGGGCAGCTGCTCACTCTGGCCGTCGTCGCGTGGGTCTTGCGGATCCATCTACCGATCATGGAATTGCTGGCGCTGATTGGTGTTATCGCTGTCTCCAATACCGCCTACTCGCTATGGCTAAATCGACTGAATCGGGGTGGGCTGGCACGAGCCGATCGACTGCCCACCGCCTCTGTCGTTTCCGGTTTGATGCTGGTCGACATTTTGGTGTTGACAGGCATGCTGTATTTGTCTGCGGGAATCGCCAATCCGTTTTCGTTGTTTTATTTCGTCAATATCGCTGTCGCAGGAGCGATCATCACTCCGGCCTGGTCATGGGGGATTTGGGGGGCGACGGTCGCCGGAGTGTTTGTGTTGCTGTTGCGTTCGGAACCGATCGCTGAATTGAGTGCCAGCAGTCTCATGGGGGCAGCAAACGAACTGCAGCTGTGGACAATTCCCAAGATAGGGTTTCTCGTGTCCTTCGCCACTTGCAGCGGCGTGATCACCTATTTCATAACCGTATTGACGGGCGAATTGCGGCAGCGTGAGAAAGCTCTTCAAGACGCCGAGGACGCCAGGATTCGCAATCGCCAGCTGGAGGCGCTAGCGACCCTTGCCACCGGCGCCGCTCACGAATTGGCCACACCCCTGAGCACGATAGCGGTCATTGCCACTGAGCTGAGCCGCGCGCTGGAGAAACAGGGGGCACCCAAGTCCGTCACCGAGGACGTGGCATTGATTCGCTCGGAATTGAATCGCTGTCGCCAGATTCTAGACAGGATGACCAGCGCTGCGGGTGAGCCGGCTGGCGAACGCCTGCAGCCCGTGGCAATGGAAGAATTCCTACAAGAGGTCATCGTTGGCCTTAGAGAACCCAAACGAGTCCTGTTGAATGTCACGACCTCGATGCTTGGGCAATCGAATTTGTTACCATTGCAAGCTGCCGCGCAGGCCTTGCGAAATTTGGTGCAAAACGCTTTGGATGCCAGTCAGCCAGGTTCGACAGTCTCTATCGTTGCGGCTCAGAATGCCAAGCACTGGACGATCGAAGTGGTCGACCGCGGTGATGGCATGACGCCAGAGGTAATTGATCGGATCGGCGAGCCCTTCTTTACAACGAAAGAACCCGGGCGTGGGATGGGGCTGGGACTGTATCTGACCCAAAATGTTTTGCGGCGGCTCAATGGGACGGTTTCTTTTGAGAGTCGCCCAGGGCACGGAACCGTTGCGACGGTAGTGTTGCCCACCCATCGTGGCAGTGATTGAGTTTGTCCAGAGCCCGTTGCCACTCAACACCTGCACGCTGCTAGTGTAGAATGGAGTAGTCGAGCGGTAAGTCCAGCATGTTAGGGACGCAGAACCAATGGTTGAGAACGAAGCGGTATTGCCAGATTCGGTATTGCAGGATTCACAGAGGACGGATGAAACCGACTTTGATCCGGCGATGGCCAAAAGCATTCTGCTAGTTGACGATAGCATTGTTCTGCGTGATCGTTTGGCTTTGGCGTTTCAAGAACGCGGTTTTCGCGTTGCTGTTGCTGGTAACTACGATGATGCGGTCCACGTATTTTCTATAGAAGCTACGGACCTAGCGGTGCTCGATTTGCGTATGCCAGGCAAACCTGGGCTGGCTTTGCTGCAGGAACTGCGGGAGATGAGTCCCAGGACAAAGTTCTTGATTCTTTCTGGCTTTGGATCGATCGCGACTGCGATTGATGCCATCCGACTAGGCGCTACGAATTTTCTGCCTAAGCCTGCAGATGCCGACGATATACTCAACGCTTTTGCCCGCGGTGGTTCTGACGTTGAGATTCCCGATGCAGAGGAAGAGATTGCAGTACCCACGCTGGCCCGTGCTGAATGGGAGCACATCCATCGTATTCTTGCGGATTGCGGCGGCAACATCTCGGAGGCAGCTCGTCGCTTAGGCATTCATCGGCGTTCGCTCCAACGAAAATTGCGAAAACGCGCTCCCTAGTATCCCCTGTTCGGATTTCTGGCCTTGTGGCATACTTGCCAGTCCTCGTGAGAAATGACGCGAATACAGGATGTGGCTCAAGCGGCTAGAGTTTTTCTAGGCCGGGCCCCGAAGGGAGATTAAGTAGTGTATAAGAACCTTAATTGTGAACTATTAGGTATTTCAGGCCGACAAAGCGAGATTATTGAGCTGGCGCTCACCTATGGATTTCGCGGGATCGACATCGATATTGCAGACTTGGTCAAACGCTGCCAACGCAGCTCGTTCGAAAGTGCGGCCCGATTCTTGACGAGCTCCAAGCTGTCGATGGCTGGCTTTGATGCACCGATTGACCTGGATAGTGACGAGGATACCTATGCCGCCCAGGCAGCTCGCTTGAACGGTGTCGCGGAAATTGCACAGCGAGCCAATGCGATGCTGGCTATCGTTAGCGTGCCTGCGGCAACAAACAGGCTGCCCTACCCCGAGTACTTCGAGGTGATTCGCAAGCGGATTGATGAGATTGCTGGAATCTTTCTAAAGGAGAATGTACGCGTAGCGCTCAGCTTTGCGACGCGTTCGTTCGCACCTGAAGGAAAACAGTTCAAGTTTGTTCAAGATGCCGATGGGTTTGCAGCCCTGATGCGGGCGTGCACCGCTGGCAATTTGGGTATGGTCTTTGATTCTTGGATCTGGCATTTGGCTGGTGGGACGATGGATACGCTTCAGTCCATTGGTCCGAAACGCGTGTTCTCAGTTCGCCTGGGAGATTGCAAGGAAGGTCTGGATCTGGCGTCGGCAACAGCCGAAGATTGTTTGCTACCAAATTCAACAGGAGTGATCGACAATGTCGGTTACTTGGCAAAACTTGCTGAACATGGGGGTAAGCTTCCTGTTGCGGCCCGCGGACTTCCACTCGGCGAAAGTGGCACGCGAGATGCGCTGATTAGCAAGGCGCAAGACGCGTTGGATCAGACACTTGAGCAAGCCGGGCTGCCCAGCGTTACGCGAAAGCCCGAAACTTACGTCGCTGCTGCTAGCTACCGTAGCTACTCTGAGAGGACCTAGATCAAGACCAAAAACGGCCGAAGCAGCCTTGAGTGAAAATCCGTTCGCTCAGCCATAAAGATGAAGAATTCACCCTCTCACTTGAGGTTCGTGCAGTTCTCAAGTTGATATGAGGCAATGGTTTACCAACCGTAACCTGTAGAATTCATTCCGCTTGGATTGGAATTCTGCTAGCAGAGCTGCATCCTATCATCCGGATAGTAGGATGCAGCTTTCGCAGTCGGTGAGAGGCGAACGTAATGGTGCCGGGGAGGTCAAATTGCCCGTCTCCGTTCGTTCAAATGGTGACTTTCTTCCATGGCTTGGTCGCAATCAAATTACAGCTCGCCAAATCCTCGAGCGACGTGCAGTTTCGTGGATACCATGCCCGTTCTGCAATGTGACTGTTAACCTAGACGACTTGTTGGTCTGGGGTAACTAGGTTCACTTTCTTGATTGTTTGGGTTTTGCAGGTGGTAACTCTCGTGCCGTCTGTGAAGTGAGCGATATACGTTGGATCGGTACAAGACATTGGTCGATCACAGAACGTGACTACCTTCGGGTTGTAGGGGTTGAGCGCCTTTTGACTGCAAATGAGACGCTGCTAACTTCTTGTCACTTTTGGGATCGTTTGGATATGCTTCGTCCTGCCGAATCGATAGTATCGTTCGCGTTCGTTCTGGCGTTCGCCAGCTCGGCATGCGCGCAGACCAAGTTTATCACCCAACCCAAGCCCATCCACAGGGCGTCAACGGGTGCCCAACAAACGAATTCCGACAAGCGGTTGCCGGTATCGACTAGGCAAGCCGAAGTTGAGAGCGGTTTGCCAGGGCAGAGCGATCGACTGCCAGTACAGCCTGTGCCAGTACAGCCTGTGCAGAAACCAGCACAGGTTGACTCGCGGGTTCCACCACAAGAGGCCATGCTGCCAGCATCGGCGAATTCCAACATTCAATGGATGCCCAGAACTAATGCTCAGCCAGTTACTCAGCCACATGCGCAGGCCCAACGGCAGACGCTGCGTGCACCCCAGGAACCGATCGAGCTGAGTGGTTCGGTGGCGTTCGCCCCACATAACCTACCGACGGTTTCTGACCACTCGGCAGAAGCGGAATCGCCATCCAGGTTCCCGCTGTTATCCGCTGAGTTAAATGAAGCTGGGGTCAGCCTCCATGCAACTGGAGTAGCGCCTGGCACAGATGATACAATCCAGTTCGTCGGAGTGGACCGTATGTCGGTTCCATCCGGAGCCTCCGGTGAATTTGATAATCGCTCCAGTCATCGAACGCCCTTGTTAGCCGGGGAACGTTCACAAGGCAACGCCTCGTCGCAGGATTTTCAGCCCTTCGTAGGTAGACCAGCTGCGCGGAGCGTGAGCGTGCTGGAGATCGAAGTCCCGGAACAGCCTCAATCGTCTGGGCGTGTTTCCGCTCAGACTACTGGCTATGTGCGTCCAACGCCAATTTCGCCCATCGACGCGCCGCCGGGAACCCACGCAGTGGGGCAGCGTTTGAGCGAAAGCGTTGTCAAATGCGAGACTTTGGTACGACGCGGAGCCTATTACTCAGCTCGAGAAGAGGCCGAGCAAGCGGCCGTCTACTTGTTGCGCGTGCTTGATCAACACGCTAACTCCAATCTCTCAGAACAGAAGTGGTTGCTGGCTAGACGAGCTATGGATGAGGCTGAAGATTTCGCCCGGTTCCAGCCGCATGTCCAGGATGCAGCCCATCTTGGCCGACTGATCCGCACGCACAGCACGCCGGTCCTGAAAGACCGAGATGTGACGCAAGCGTCGGCGTTGGTTGCAGCGGCCTACTATCGAAACTACGCCCAACAGCAATTGAACGAGGCAGCACTTGGGCATCCTTGGGCCAGTGAATTGTACTATGCACTGGGACGTACCTACCAAGCGCAAGCCGACAATTCCAGCGGACTGGAAGCTGACAAACTGCGCCAGCGAGCCCTGATATATTTCGAGGCGGCGGCAGCGACCGATCCCAAGAATTCGTTGGCTGCAAATCAACTTGGTTTCATTCTGCTGCAATTGGATCGTCCCCAAGAGGCGCTGAAGTCACTGGCTTTATCGATCGACGCCAAGCCCTCGGCAGCAGGCTACCAGAACTTGATCGAAGCGGCCCGACGCCTGCAAGACCAAGCAACGTATCAATGGGCGCTGGCCAACTACCAGGCGTTGCAGAGTCAGCAAGTCTCGCAGCCACATCATCCCGTGGTTGTGGAAGTGCCGCAGGAGACATTCATAGCACTTAGCCCTCCGCAAAGTGGGCCCGCGCCCACTACTGCTGGCTCAGCGGCATTTTCAGTGCCTGCCCAGACGGTTAGCACCTACCGACGCTAGCACTCAGGGCCTGGTGTGAGCAATTTCGAATCGGACAGTCAGACATGCATGCCATCAATAAATCACGCTTTGCACAGTTGGGGTCGAGGACGACTTCGGGCGTCATGACCTATAATTCCCAAAGCGATTTGGTCTTCGCGCAATCGAATCGCTCTGTGAACTTCTGGCTTGCAGCCTTGTTCGCCTGCAATGCCTTGTTGGCCCCGATCTGCGCGCAGGAAGAGATGGTCGGCGGATACGTTCAGAGTGGACCAGCGATGGCTGGAACCATGACTGCTCCGCAAGTCACGACGGTGAATCGCTACGAGTTTTCGGCATGCAATCCGCCTGCACAAATGCAAGTTCCCTCCGGACGTTGCTTACCATGTACGGTTGCTGTCGACTGCGCGGACAATTGCGGCGGAACGCAATCGTGGCGCGACCTGCATCGCTACAATTTCCAACCCTTGGCGCAAGGTGAGTATCTTGGGCCAGTGCGATTACCAGCAGCCGTGGATTATCGGGTGCGCGTCGGCGACCAGCTGCGCTTCACATTCATGGTCTCCCGAGTCCATCTGGCGCCTTCGTATGCGTTACAGCCTGGGGACAAGCTGCAAATCTCACTTAGTTCTGATGAATCGTTTACGCGAGTCGGTGACTTGAACCTGGGAACTGGTGTCGAGATTTTACCCACCGGTATGTTGCACCTGCCGCTGGTCGGCCCAGTTCAGGCCGCTGGGCTAACCATTCAACAGTTACGCGAGGCCCTCAATGACGCCTATGCGGAGAGCGGTCACAAGGACCCTCGCTCGGATGTGATACCCATTCAGACAAACACTCTATTGCGAGATCTTCTCGATTCGGTAGATGCACGCAATGGCGCTGGCGGACAGAACTTCACGGCGACCGTGAACCCGGATGGAACTTTGCGTCTGCCCAAAGTTACAGTCAGTGTCCAAGGGATGACGCTCGATGAAATCAAACGCGAGGTCAATCTGCGCTATGCCGAGTTTGTGGGGGGCCTGGAGGTCGAACCGATTTTGTTGCAACAGGCGCAGCACTTTGTTTATGTCACTGGCAAGGTTGCTAACCCAAATCGGTTTGAATTGCTGGGGCCCACCTCGGTGACGCAAGCTCTGGCCATGGCAGGTGGCGTACTAAGTACAGGCAACAATCGCCAGATCGTTATTTTTCGACGCGCCGAAGATTGGCGGATCTTGGCTACGCGAGTTGACTTGAGAGGCTTGCACAGTGGACGCACGCCGCCGCCAGCCGACGAAATCTGGCTCCGCGACAACGACGTGGTGATTGTGCCGGTCACACCCATCGGCCGCTTTAATGAATTCGTCGATCAGGTATTTACTCGTGGCGTATATGGAGTCTTTCCGTTCGCTCAGGTGGGCGATGGCTTCAATGCCAGCGGGTTCTCGAACTGATTGCCGCCGTCGCTTGAGCTGAACCCGTCAAGGCAATTACTGCTTGCTGATTACTCCTTCGATTCCATAAACCTCGTTCATGCTTCCAGAGCGAAACCCCTCCAGGTCGAGAGTAATTCGTCGAAAACCGAGCTCTCTTAAGGCCGACACCAGGGGAGCGCGGATGGAGTCCTGAGCCAACAAGCTGATCTGTTCGGAGGCGACTTCAATTCGGGCAATATCGTCTGCGTGCAAGCGGACGCGCAATTCTCGCAAACCCAGATTGCGTATCACCGCTTCCGCTTGCTCAATCATCGTTAACCGCTCGGCTGTAACGGTCACTCCGTAAGCAATTCTAGATGCCAGGCAGGGACTGGCTGGTTTGTCCGCGACATGCAACTGCCAATATGTGGCCAGTCGGCGAACTTCCTTCTTGCCAAGTCCCAGTTCCGCTAACGGGCTGCGAACGAAATGTTCTGCGGCGGCAGTCAATCCCGGTCGATAGTCGGAGAGGTCATCGGCGTTCGTGCCGCTGACAACCACGGATTGGGGAAAGCGGTTGCGAATCTGCGAGTACAGTTCGCTCTTGCAGTGGTAGCAGCGACGTAGATCGTTTTCACGGTATGCGGGCAGGTCTACTTCTTTGGTTTCCAGGAAGAGATGCGGCAGCATACGGTCGGCGACCAGTCTTTGTACATCCGCCAATTCCACTGCAGAAACACTTGCACTCTGGGCGGTGACCATGATTGCGTCGGCACCCGAAAGGGCGGCAGCAGAGGCGACAACCGCGCTGTCCACTCCGCCGCTAAATGCGACAGCATAGTGTACGCTTAGATCAAACCACTTCGTCAGAGACGCCGCCAACAATTCGATCGGCGTTTCGGCTGCGTCCAGGGAAATGCTACTCAATGTCCTGCTCGGATTCCATTGGTTCCATGATCTTCGTATTTCGTTCTACAGCCACGACAATGGTGCGTTGTTGGCTCCCGTCGCGAGAGCAAGAAACGGCTGGTAGCACCTGCCGTCGATCCGGGAACGGTAGTCGCACGACAAACGTGCCATCGGGACGCAGGGCAACCGGCTCACCGCTCAAGGTTAGGAAGCCATCTGGGGCGGTCGACCCGTAAACGACCAGTTCGATGTCCATGTCGAAATGAAATTCACGGCGTCGTCGGAAAGGGCCATCGACGGTGGCACCCAGCTTGGCCAGTTCAGGTGCGCCCAGCTTTCGATGCAATCGATCTTCCAGTATCTCCTTCAGCTCGACCGTTTCAAGTTCGCCATCGTAGCCGCCGCTCAAAGAGAAAATGCGTTCACTCTCTGAGCTCGAGTCCGCAAAGTGGGTGTCGACGGCATCGTTGCTGCTGGCTGCGGGCGTCCTCACAATGTTGCTCTTGGCGATGGCATGGAAGCGGTCGTTGCCGCCCAGGTAGCCCACCAAGACTCGGAATCGCGCAGACTCTCCGGTCCACTCAAGGTACCAATTGCGAAGCCCACCGTGGATTTCCACGTCTCGCTCGACGGTTTCCGAGGTGCTGGTTGTCCCGTTGTCGTCCAGCTTCAGGAGGCGCAAGATCGGTTTCGCTCCATGCCACTGTTCAGCCATTGCCGCTTTGGCGCGTTCGATTGCCAAGCGGGTGATGTCCCAGGTCGCATGCATCCAGTATGCATCGCGGACGAAGAGAGCCACGCGATCGCTCTGCGGCTCCTTCTCCCAGATTGGCTCGGTGGCTCCCGGTGGTCGAACCAAGGCGGGCCGGAAGGAAATGTCCTTATTGGATTCCTTCTGCAGTTGGAACTCACGAATCTTCTTCAGCACGCCTGGGCTGGTCGTTGAGGCTTTGGACTTACTCGCTGACTTGACCACCCGCTTTTTCGGCTTGGCAGGAGTTTTGGGCTTTGATTTGGATGTTGGTTGACCTGAGGAGCTCGCCGATTTGCGTGATTCTTTGGCAGCCTCCGGCTTGACGGCCGAGCGACTTTTACGCGCGCCAGCATTGGCAGCTTTACCGTTGCCAGTCTTTTCTTTCTCCCCCGAACCATTGAGACTGGTGCTGATTCTTGACGTCTTGCCCCTGGTGCTACCTGGACTGGCTGATTTGGCTGGCCCACTTGGCTTGATAGCAGGATCATTGCGCTTTCGCTTGCCAGTTGATTGTCGGTTGGCGGCGGGACTGGCATCAGAATTCTTCGCGCTGCTCTTCCGCGATGCCTTCGCTAGGGCAGAAACCAATTCGTCCTTCTTGATGTTGGACGGTGCTGGAATTCCAAGTTTCTTGGCCATTCTTGCTAGGTCGGCCTTGGTGCGAGCGTTCAACTCGGCTGTAGTAATCAACATGGAACTCCAAAACGAAGCCAATGGTTCTTGTGTGGCGTCATGCGACTTGCGCGTCCAAGCCGTTAGCACATCTCCTTTGCGAACTGGCACAGTTCACGGTCTGAGCCCAATCGACCTTCACGCACGCCTTACCCGGTGCATTTGGCTCTGGTTCTTGCTAATCTGTGTACGAATTCAGCGTGGCGAGAGATCGCGTGCCGTCCGCTCCTGCATTATGGCTATCCTTGTGCCTTTAACAGTATGTCCAACAGTATGTCCGAGGGGGGCGGGATTTACTAGATTGTGAACGTTTGTTCAGTTGTTTGCGAGAGCCCGGTTGTGGCGCGGGTTTTCCCGTTGCGGCGTTAATGGGCTGTTTAGTGGCGTGAATTGCGGCGTGTGCGCTGTGCGCTATTCTTGCAACTTAATTGCGTTACTCAAAAGGCAAGTGGTCACGAGGCTGTCCTGTCCGACGAATCGGTGTAATCGCGTCGCTTAGCTTCCGACGGGCGCGCCCGGTTCCCGGTTCCAAACCAACGGTTGTTGTTGTCATGATCGAACGAAAACCACTCGACCCCCATGTCATGCAATGGCTTTCGAGAACGATCGCGATCGTGATCGTGATGGTCGCCCCGGGGCTCTTAGGGGGTTATTTGGATGGTCAGTGGAACACGCATTTCTTGAAGCCGCTAGGATTCGCAATGGGGACTTTGGTGGCGATCACGGCATTTCTAGTAATGGCCCCCAGCATGATTCCGCGCGCTGCGGGTAGGCCGATCGTCGAAGATGAGAGCAGCGAAAAAGTGGATGACGATCACGTGAAGTAGCTGTGTTTGCCAATCGTTAATAAACGGGGAATGAGTTCGCGAATATGCAAGATCTTTTGCTCATTTCTTCGGCCATCTTTCTCGCGGGATACGTTGCGACATTTAACCACGGTAGTGCGGTCAATTCACCACCCGCACTTGCAGCCATGCTGGCAACCCTCGTTGGTTGCTTGCCGCCATTGGCCTTTCGCAGCCGATTATCCAACGGCGCTGTCAGGCAATTGGCGGTCGTGGCCTGGCGAATGGGTGCGCTGATTCCAGCTGTGGGGCTGGTGCGATTCTGGGATGGAGATGAAAGAAATTGTTTCCTCACTACGTTGCTGGCCTGTTATTTCGTTGCGCTGCCATTAGAATCATGGCTCTTAATCCGAGATGGTAAGCGGTCGACTAAGTAAGCTCCTTTTCTAGTTGCCGGTTCTTAACTGTTAGAGCAATCGAAGCATGTCTTCTGATCCACTTCTTCACGTCAAAGATACTTACTACTTCGACGTCCCCAAACGGCTTTGGCCAGTCGACTATGAATCGCCGCAACAGCTGGCAGATGAAGTCGGAGAGTGGACGGTGCGTAACAATGCGGATTACCAGGAATGGGAAGCCGATCGATTCATTCAAGAGTTGCGAACATTGGTCACCGACCAGCATGCTTTGGATGGTGCCAAAGCTGCGTGGCTCGGCTGGCAACACGAAGAGCCTAAGCTGCGCCATGGTCGTCCCTTCGATCAGTACGTTGAAGACGCGGTCGCCGATTTGCAAAGCACTGCAAAGCAATGGGCCAAGGGCCTCGAAGAGCCTCGTTCCGATGCGGCTCAGGCCTACTTGAGCGAGTTCCCCGATGCACAGTTGCAGTGGATGTTGCTACTGAAAGACGGTGATTCCGCTTCGGCCTGGCAGGCCGTTCGGGAAAAGATGGATTCACGTGAGGTTTTAGACGAGTACATCTCCAGCCCACGCGGGCACTGGAGTTCTGCCACGTTGGATGATTACAACTCGCATTTGTCCGGAAAGATTTTTATTCCACAGCCCTTCGCGACTCTCAAGAACGCCTATGAGGCCCAGTCTGGCTTCGCTCTGTCCAGGTTCATGGTGATAGAGATTGTCGTTGCGATTCTACTGTTTGTTGCTTTTCGCTGGCTGGCTAGCAAGGTGATTCACGGCCAAGCTCCAAAAGGTAAGCTCTGGAATCTTCTTGAGTCATTCTTGATGTTCTTGAAGACAGATGTGGTCGAAAAGGGTATTGATCCGCACGACTCCAAAAAGTTCCTGCCGTTGTTGTGGACGATCTTTATGTTCATTTTGGGCTGCAACCTGATGGGGATGTTGCCCTGGGTAGGATCTCCGACGGCCTCGTTGGCGGTGACCGCCGGTTTGGCTTTGGTGGTTTTCATCGTTGGGACCGCGGTAGGTATAAAGCACTTCGGCTTGCTGGGATATCTTAAGAATCTCTGCCCGGATTTGGGTTTACCGATGTATCTTGCTATTCCAATCGTTCCCATGGTCTGGGTCATTGAATTCTTGTCGCTGTTTATTAAGCACGCGATCTTGGCAATTCGACTCCTGGCAAATATGGTAGCCGGTCACCTGGTGCTGCTGGGGATAATGGGTCTTGCGTTTGGCGCGCATGCAGCCACAATGCACGCTGGTTCATGGACCGCGCTGTCAGTTGTCGTGATTTTGGGGACGACCATTCTCAGTATCATGGAATTGTTCGTGGCTTTCCTGCAAGCTTATGTTTTCACACTGCTGGCGTCGCTGTTTATTGGGGCGGCTTCCAGTCATCACTAAGTCAAGTTTTTGTTGGTCACATTTCAAGCCTGTTAACGTCCTTTGAGGAGACAATTCAGTGATTAAAACCGTTCGCACAGCAATCTGGACTGTGGGTCTGTTGGTTGTCATGGCTTCGCCAGCAGCCGCACAGGAGACTTTCAGCGTGGCTCCGCAGATTGGTGCGGGATTGGCCGTGGTTGGTGCAGGTCTAGGGATTGGGCTGCTGGCCAAGGGTGCCGTTGAGTCGGTGGCTCGGCAGCCTGAGTCTTCTGGGACGATCCAAACGTTGATGATCATCGCTGCAGCTTTGATCGAAGGTTTGGCGTTTTATGCCGTAATCGTCTGTAGCTAGTCGGGCTTCTGTTGGGAAGCTGCTGTGGCATTTTAGTCGTGGCATACTTGATGTGGCCTATTGGGCGTGGCGTACTGGGGACGTGGATCCAAGTGATTAGAGCGAGAACTATGTTGACTCGAGTGTTACTAGCGACATTCATGCTGTTCAGTTGCAGTGCGTTGATTCGTTCCTGCTTTGCACAAGAGGCGGAGGGGGCGGCTGCGGTAGCTGAGGTGGGTGGCCAGTCGGATCTTGGCGCTGCGGCGCATGAAGATTCCGATGGCGAAGGCTCGGGGCATGGATCGGCTGGGCACGAAGAGCATGATACCGATCCAACTCATGCAAATATGAGCGATGCTGCGTATCAGGTCACCGAGTTTCGTCAGGATATGGCCTTCTTTTCAGCTTTGGTCTTCTTGATCTTGCTGGTGGGTCTGACTTACGTCGGGTGGAAGCCGATTATGGAAGGGCTGGAGAAGCGCGAGCGGGGCATTGCTGAGAACATCTCAAGTGCAGAGCGGGCTTCAAAGGAAGCTGCTGCCAGGCTGGCTGAGTACGAAGCCAAGCTAGCTGCCGCTGCTCAAGAGGCACAGAGTTTGGTTGCTGAGGCGCGCAAAGACGCTGAGGCGGCTGGCCAAAAGCTGATCGCAGCTGCTCAAGAAGAGGCTGTCCAGCAGCGTGAGCGGGCGATCAGTGATATCGAATCCGCCAAGCGCGTTGCCCTCGGCGAATTGGCCGCAAAGTCAACGGACATCGCTATGTCATTAGCGCAGAGGGTGGTGGGGCGTGAGGTTAATGCCAACGACCACCAAGGCCTGATCCAGGACATGATCTCCAAGCTGCCAAGCAATAACTAGCACTGACCATTCGTATAGGTTTGCGATGACTGATCAGCCACAACACGAGACTGCATTGGATAGCGACCAGCAGCAAGTGGGCGCGCTCTATGCCAAGGCCCTACTGCAGACTGCCGGACAGTCGGTTGATAACGTGCTTGAGGAATTGGAGTCTGTGGTGCGAGAGTGCTTGGATGTTTTTCCTGCGCTGGAGCAAGCTTTGGCTTCACCCCGCTTGTCGCCCGAGCACAAGGAAGGAATGCTAGACCGAATTTTCTCCGGAAGAGTCGATCGGGCGCTCCTGAATTTCATGAAGGTTCTCTGTCGCCGTGGTCGTATCGATTGCTTGCGGGCAATACAGGTGACTGCATCTGAGCTGCGCCAGGAGCAGCTTGGTCGCATGAAGGTGATCGTGACTTCCTCGCAGCCGTTGAGCGACCAGCAGCGGTCGATGGTCGCGGAGCAATTGAACAGATCGTTCGGCAAGGAGTCTGTCCTGACTGAGCGAATTGATCCGAGTCTGTTGGGCGGCATCGTTGTCCGTATTGGTGACAAAGTCCTGGATGGCAGCGTGCAGGGCAAGCTCGAAGCGATCCGCCGGTCCGTCACCTCCAGTGTGCAGCAGTCAATTCGTAACAACTACGAGTCGCTGCTCACAACCTAAAATTATTCAATTATTTAGTCTTCAAAGTTAACTTTTCGAGGTAGGCCATGAAGTTCAACTCGGACGAAATCGCCTCGGTGATTCAAAGAGAAATCGAGACGTTCGAGAGTCAGATGGACGTTCGCGAGGTTGGCACCGTGCTGGAAGTCAGCGACGGTATCGCCCGCGTCTATGGGTTGTCGGGTGTGATGGCCGGGGAGATG
Organism: Planctomycetales bacterium; assembly: GCA_020426625.1. GTDB lineage: Bacteria > Planctomycetota > Planctomycetia > Pirellulales > Pirellulaceae > Aureliella. The sequence continues at coordinate 1,895 of JAGQPR010000038.1, read as the reverse complement.
GTGCAGTTTCCCAGCGGTGTCATTGGATTGGCGTTCAATCTCGAAGAGAACTCCGTCGGTATCATCATTCTTGGTGACTACCTGACCATTAATGAAGGTGATGAAGTCAAAGCGCTGGGCAAATTGCTTAGTGTGCCTGTGGGTGACGGCATTATCGGTCGCGTGGTGGATCCCCTGGGTAACCCGTTGGATGGTCGTGGACCGATCGAGTCGACCGAGCAGCGTCCCGTGGAGTTGATCGCTACAGGTGTGTCCGAGCGACAGCCGGTGCATGAGCCGCTGCAAACAGGTATCAAGGCGGTTGACGCCATGACGCCTATCGGGCGCGGCCAACGCGAGTTGATTATTGGGGACCGCAAGACAGGCAAGACGTCGATCGCGATTGACACGATCCTGAACCAGAAGGATACCGGAGTCAAATGCTTCTACGTCGCTGTTGGGCAAAAGGATTCCTCTGTGGCCCTCGTGGTCGAATCGCTTCGCAAATATGGTGCGATGGATTACACGACGGTTATCGTGTCTGGGGCCAGTACGCCAGCTCCGCTGCAGTATATTGCTCCGTATTCCGGAACCGCCATGGCCGAACATTTCATGTTCAATGGTCAGCATGCATTGGTCGTCTACGACGATTTGAGCAAGCAGGCGACGGCGTACAGGCAGCTTTCCTTGCTCATGCGACGTCCGCCGGGACGTGAGGCCTATCCCGGTGACGTGTTCTATTGTCACAGCCGACTGTTAGAGCGGTCTGCCAAGCTGTCGGCCGATCTCGGTGGGGGCTCGCTGACTAGCCTGCCCATTATTGAAACGCAAGAAGGGGAGGTTTCGGCCTACATTCCCACAAACGTGATTTCTATCACGGATGGGCAAATCTACGTTCAGCCTGATTTGTTCTTCAAGGGTATTCGCCCCGCTATGAACGCCGGTATTTCGGTCTCCCGCGTTGGTGGTGCTGCACAGATCAAGGCGATGAAAAAGGTTGCTGGCGGTCTGCGATTGGACTTGGCGTCCTTCCGAGAACTGGAGGCATTCGCTCAACTTGGTACTGAGTTGGATCCGGCTACCCAGGCTCGACTAGATCGCGGTTATCGGATGGTTGAACTACTCAAGCAACCTCTGTTCCGACCGATGAATGTTTTTGATCAGGTCGTCAGCATTTATGCAGCTACGCGCGGCCATATGGACGACGTAGCTGTGGAGAATATCGCCGACTTTGAGGGTAAATTGCTCGAGTTCATGCGGGACCGCAAAGGTGACGTGATGAAGCAATTGGCAGATGCTGGCGACTTGACCTCCGCAGTGGAGGAAGCCATTAAGGCTGCCATTGGTGAGTTCAAGAAGGGTTACAAGCCCAGTTGATTTTGGTGCAGCGGCGTGTTCGTCGCGCAAGTTGAGTGCGATAGTCTAGCTGCCAGCGCTTTACCTGCTGCTGTGGCGGTCAATTGCGGGAACGGGGTCTTTCCGGGCGTCTTAGGTTAGTACGATATGGCAAATATTAGGGAACTCGACAAACGCCGGAAGTCGGTACGCAATATTCGCAAGATCACGCGAACGATGGAATTGATCGCCACCGCGCGATTCAAGAAAGCCATGGACCGCGCATCGGCAGCGAATGATTACACCGAGCGGATTACTCAAATTGTCCGCGACTTGGCGGCTGCTGGTTTGGAAGTTTCGCATCCTCTGCTTGCCCAACGCGCCCAAGTCGAAAACGCTACGGTGATGATGCTGACCAGCAATCGTGGCTTGTGCGGTGGTTACAACGGTGCCGTGATTCGTGCCGCTTTGCAGCTTCGCAAGGACTTGACGGCGGATGGTAGGCAACTGCAATTCGAAGTCAGTGGCAAACGAGGTATTTCGGCGCTCAAGTTCCGCGGTGTCAACATCGACGAGATGTA
>JAGQPR010000389.1 GCA_020426625.1 Planctomycetales bacterium | reverse complement strand
TATCAAGGTGATCGACCTGTTTTGTCCGTTCACTCACGGTAGTCGAGTCGCAGTGTTCGGCGGTGCCGGTGTTGGGAAAACGGTTGTGCTAACTGAGTTTATCCACAACGCGGTCGCGAACCTGAAAGGGATCGCGGTGTTTGCCGGGATTGGTGAGCGGTCGCGGGAAGGACTTGAGTTGTGGCAAGAACTCAAGGAACGCGGCTTCATGGATCGCACGGCGATGGTGTTCGGCCAGATGAACGAACCGCCTGGTGCACGGTTTCTAGTGGGGTTGGCAGCATTGTCGGTGGCGGAGCATTTTCGGGACGTCGAAAAGAAGGATGTGCTATTTCTCGTCGACAACGTTTATCGCCACGTGCAAGCGGGCATGGAAGTCTCTGGATTGCTAGGGCGATTGCCGTCTCGCGTCGGTTACCAGCCAACCCTGGCCGCTGATATCGCGGCGCTAGAAGAACGTATTACTGCGACGAAAAATGGCGATATGGTTTCGGTTCAAGCAATTTACGTTCCTGCTGATGATTACTCCGATCCAGCCATCACGCACGCTTTCTGGCACATGGACAGTTCGCTTGTGCTCTCGCGAGACGTAGCCGCCGAGGGTTTATATCCGGCGGTTGACCCGTTGGCGTCTTCGTCCAAGGCGCTCGATCCGTCCATCGTTGGTCAGCGTCACTACGACGTGGCCCAGCGTGCCAGACGATCGCTCGGACGATACGAAGAATTGAAAGACTTGATATCCATGCTTGGGATCGACGAGCTTTCGGCTGAGGACCGACAGTTGGTTGGCCGCGCACGGCGATTGCGAAATTTTCTGACTCAACCTTTCTTCGTTGCTGAAACGTTTACCGGAATGCCAGGCCGGAATGTTCCGGTAGCGGTGACGGTGGAAGGCGTGGAAGCGATCCTGGACGGCCAGTGCGATGCGATCCAGGAAGAAAAACTGTTCATGATTGGTTCGTTGGATGAAATCGAGTCCGCAAATCCAGAACCGGTCAAGCCATCATGACGAAACAGGCACTCCGTGTCACGATCCGAACTCCGCGCGAAACGATTTTGGACCAAGATGTCGCTGCACTGCGAGTTCCAACGAAGACAGGACATGTGGGGCTGCGGCCACGTGGCGAGCCGACCGTATTGGCGGTGGAAGCAGGGTTGGTCTTGTTAAGGACTGGTGGTGGCATGCGTTATGCAGGGACTGCTGGAGGTCTGCTTCACACAAGCAACAAAGCCGCAAGTCTGCTGACGCCGTTGGCCGTGGTGGGCGACAATGTCGAGTCGGTTTCTCGACAACTAGATGCCTTGTTGTCGGAGCCCAGTGAAGAAATGGAAGCACGACGAACACTCGGACGATTGGAAACGCGCATCCGACAAGAACTGGGTCAGGGAGATGAAATCAGCGGACCGACAAAGGGAAGAACTTGATGCAACCCAGTAAGCCAACTCGAACCGACCCTCGCGCCGCCGTACAGCGAGACGGCTCGCGTTTGGCTCGGCGCGAAAAGGGACATCGCAGTTTTTGGCGCTCGCTGAATGTGTTAGGCATGGTCGGTTGGCCAATCGTATTGGGTGCAGTCGGAGGAGCCTTTTTGGGACGCTACTTGGATACACAATTTGCTTCCGGAATCCGCTTTACGTTGATGCTGCAGACAGCAGGCGTGTTGCTGGGTTCGTTGGTGGCTTGGAAGTCGGTGACACAAGAACATGATTGAATCGCTAACTTGGGTTTGGTTCGTAGCGGGTTTAGCCGCTGGCCTCATGCATGCCACGATGCTTTGGCGAGCAACCCGGCGGCAGAGCTTATGGAATCCTATGCTGGGATTTGTGCGTCTGGGACTCGTTTCCGCATTGCTTGTGTTGTCCGCACTTTCGGGCGAGATCCTTGCATCAGCAGTCGGTTGGGCGATCGGATTGGCAGTCCTGGGGACTTGGTTCATGGTTTGCGGTCGCCATCCGACGATCGCTTTTTCAAGCATTCAGTCAAAACAGCAGTGAGTCCATGAACCTCCGCATCTTTGGCGATCCCATCCTATTTCAGCTCGGTCCGATTCCGATTACCGAGACGATGGTCACGTCTGCTGTCGTGACCGTCATCTTGTTGGCTGTGGCGATACTAATGAGAAGCTTGGTTCGCTCGTGGCCGCAACATTGGCTATCGGTCCTTGCGTTCTTGGTCGTCGAGAGCTTTGACAATTTGGTCGAAGAAATCGTCGGCCGTCGTCATGCATTAGTTGCAACGTTCGCCGGCAGCATGTTCCTGTTTATCGCGTTTTGCAACATCGCCGGGCAACTTCCGGGAGTCCATCCGGCTACGGGTAATCTCGCCACAACTTCGGCACTTGCTGCGGTCGTCTTCCTAAGCGTTCCGATTGCCGGAATCCAATCCAATGGGCTGTGGGGTTACATCAAACATTACTTTCGACCGAATCCATTGCTGATGCCACTGCATGTGATTTCCGAGTTGTCGCGAACGCTGGCGTTGGCGGTTCGCTTGTTCGGAAACATCATGTCGGGGCATTTGTTGGTTGGGCTCTTGGTCGCATTGGCTGGGTTCTTGGTTCCGACACCAATCATGGCTCTCGATTTGCTAATCGGGCTATTGCAGGCTTACATTTTTTCCATTCTTTCGACCGTTTACATTGGTGCTGCAATCAGCGCCGGCGAGGAATAACACAGAGGAACCACCAAACATGAATGACCAAACCATCATCGCGATCGTCGCGATGGCATGCGCCGCATTGACAGTGGCGTTGGGCGCCATCGGAGCAGCAATTGGCGAAAGCCGCATCGGTGCCGCAGCGATGGATGCACTCGCACGTCAACCGGACGAAGCTTCCTCGATCACGCGAACGTTGTTCGTCAGCCTCGCCATGGTGGAATCGACTGCCATCTTCTGCTTGGTCATCGCATTGATTTTGTTATTTGCCAATCCATTTATCGGAAGTGCAGGCCAGTAAGCGTGTCTCCGACTTTGACCACTTTTCTGTTTGAAGCCGCAAACTTTCTGGTGTTGGCGGCTGTGCTAGGCTGGCTATTCTTCAAGCCCGTCCGCAGAGCTTTGGCCGATCGTCGCGAGAAGTTCGAGTCAGACAATCGGCAGGCAGCTCAAAAACTTGCGGAAGCGGAGAAGACACAGCAGGAGATCAACGAGACGCGTGCCAAATTGCAGGCGGAGTTGAACGAAATGCGAACCCGAGAGATGGAAACGGCACGTCAGCAAGCGGACCAGATCCTTAGAGAAGCTCGGTCGGCCGCAGCACGCGAGCGTGAAATGAGCCATCGACTGGCTGCGCAAATGTCCGGCACCCAGCGAGACATCTTGGCTGAAGTTTCGGCCGCCGCAGCTGCGGATACGGTCGGTCGTTTACTCAGACAGATTGGTGGCCCTGCGCTCCAATCGGCACTGGTTGCATCCGCCTGTGAGCAACTTCGTTCATTGCCGCAAGACGGTGTCGCGCCCGTGAAAGTCGAGTCATCACAGCCTCTTTCGCCAGACCAACTCGCTTCACTCAAGAATGCTCTCGGCGCGGCTGCCGACACCGCGGACTTCCGAACGGTCGATGGCTTGGGCGATGGCGTTCGCGTCTCGACCGGCAAGGGCCTCATTGACGCGTCTGTAGGCGGGCTCGTTCAATTCGCAAGTCAATCGCTAGTCAAAGAAATGAGTAACCGAGCGAACAGTCAACAACCAATGCAAAGCATCCAAGATGCTTGACCCAGTTTCATCCGTTCAACAAGATTTGACTGCCGCCGCGACGGCAATGCGGCTGGAGGACGGTTTGAAGCCGCGAGGCGTGGTTCGCCGCGTGGGCGACGGCGTAGCGGTCGTCGCCGGCATGGATGACGTGCGTTACGAAGAGTTGTTGGCGTTTGACTCCGGTGCATTTGGCATCGCGTTTGACTTGCGTGCAGATTCTCTGGGAGCGGTTTTGTTGGCGGGTGCGTCTCGGGTTCGCGAAGGCGATGGTGTCGTCAGTTTGCAAAGGCTACCCGAATTGCCGGTCGGCCCCGAAGCACTCGGACGCGTGCTTGATCCACTTGGCAATCCGTTGGACGAAGGCCCTCCGCTTGCTTCTGCCCGTCGCATGCCTTTGTTTCGTCCTGCCCCGAGAATCATCGAGCGCAAGAGCGTCGATCAGACGTTGTGGACCGGCGTGATGGCGGTTGACGCGGCGATCCCGATTGGGCGTGGGCAACGCGAATTGATCATTGGGGATCGCAATGTTGGAAAGACGGCGCTGGCGATCGACGTAGTGTCCGCACAACGTTTGGGTGATGTGGCCTGCGTTTACGTCATGATTGGTCAACCGATGTCGCGTGTCCGTACGCTTCGCGACACGTTGGAACGAGCCGGTTGTTTGAACAACACGGCAATCATCGCGGCTTATGCCTCCGATAGTCCTGGGTTGCAGTACTTGGCGCCGCTTGCCGGTGCGACGATGGCCGAATCGTTTCGCGATGCGGGTTCGCACGCACTCGTGGTTTACGACGATTTGACCAAACATGCTGATGCCTATCGCGAATTAGCGCTGTTGCTTGATCGCCCGCCAGGACGCGAAGCCTATCCAGGTGACATCTTTTATTTGCACGCCGAGTTGTTGGAACGGGCCGCAGCGATGAGTCTCCAGGAAGGAGGCGGATCAGTGACAGCGTTTCCGCTGGTCGAGACAACCGACGGCGACATCTCCGCTTACATTCCCACCAATCTGATTTCGATCACCGACGGGCAAATCTATCTGGATACAGGTCGCTTCGAACGTGACCTGCGACCGGCGATTGATATCGGCCGCAGTGTTTCACGCATCGGTGCGATTGCTCAACCGCCGCCGATGCGGAAAGCAGCGAAGAGCCTGAAGATTCAGTTGTCTCGATTTGAATCACTCGAAAAGCTTTCCCGCGTCGGATTGGACATCGACGTCGCCACGCAAGCTACGTTGCTGGAGGGCGATATCTTGCGGTCCCTGCTGCGACAAGGTCGCTTTTCGCCTCGCAGTATCTGCGCGCAGGTCATCACGCTGACCGCAGTTAGCGAACATTGGCTGAGCGAATTGAATCCTCGGCAAGCAGTCGTCGTCGCGGACGCCCTGGTTGAATTTGCGCGGCTTCGTCAAGCCGACATTACAGACGCGTTGGATCAGGGTAACCTGCCAGCGGAAGGTTGGAAGCAAACGCTGCAAGACTTGTTGCCCGAGGCGCTCAGGAGAGCGAACCTGTGAAACGGCAACAATTCTTTCAGCATCGTTTGCAAACGCTTTCGGCGCTCAGTGACGCTATCGGAGCGACGAGGTCTCTTTCGGCTCATCATTTCCGTCGTGCGCGTCAGGCGTTGCCCGCCGCGCGGCAGTATCGCGACGAGATGAATACGATCGTCAATGAGATCGGCATTCATCAACCGCTCCACCCAGGAACCCCTGCCGGTATGCTTGTGATCGCTTCGGACTTGGGACTCTGCGGTGACTACAATTCGCGACTCTCGCATCTGGCTGTCGAAGAAGTAAAGAAGCAGGCGGCTGAATCTGTCTACTGCGTCGGTCGCCGCTCGCGTTCTGCGTTATCGAGGCACGGCATTGTTCCTGTTCGCAACTATGACGCGCCCGCCAGCCTGGAGGGACTGTCGCAAACCTTGCTTGGACTTGCCCAAGACGTCATGGAGGACTATTTGGCAATGAAGATCGGCAGCCTGCACGTCGTATCGGCTGGCTTTGAGGGTGTCGGTCATTTCGCACCGCTGTCTACGCAGGTATTGCCGATCGACTCGGTCGAAAGAGCCAGTCCACTAAGACGTTCATCCTATATCGACGCCAACGATCTCACGACCGTGGTCGCGCGCGAGTACCTTTACATCACGCTGTACGAAATCCTGCTAGACGCGCTATCCGCCGAGCATGGAATGCGTTTGATGGCTGCGGAGTCAGCACTGGAGTGGCTCGAAAGCACATCGACCACAACCGTTCGCCGGCTCACCAGCGCCAAGAGTGAAGCCGCGACTCAGGAATTGCTCGACATCGTAGCGGGAGGCAGAAAGCGTCTGCAGTTAGAGTGAGGTTGACAAAACGTTCTTTCATTCCGCCGCTGTGTGCTACGATCTTATTCTTCGTAGGCACATTACCAGAAATGAGCGATGAGGTCTTGGAGCAAGGAAATGCGGACACGGCAGTCTGGCGAGTGGAGTTTCTCAGGAAAAAGTTGGGGATATGGTGTAAGCTTTTATCGGTTCCTCCGTCTTACCTACATAGTGCGCACTGTTGCGTTGCAACAAGAAAGATTCAATAGAGAATCAACTTATGAAAAATACGGCCAAAGTCTTGTCGTTGATTGCAATGATCGCGAGTTCAATGTATTCAACAACCGCCGCACAATCGGAGTCGTATAGGGTCACGCTCGATGAAACTAACCACGGCTCGATCAAGCTTGACGCGCCTTTGCCGGACGATGGCCTGGTTTCTGCGGGATCTTTGATAACAGTGTCAGCCATCCCGGATGAGGGCTACACGGTCGATTCGATCTATTACTCGGTGCCCGGACGATGGGGTGCTATGTTCCACGAATCGTTGGTCTCGGATTTCGCGATTACGATTGACCAAGACAAGAATATTGGTGCATCTTTTATCAAAGCGGGAGACGTTGCGCATGTCGACGTGAAACACAACGTTGTGTACGGAAAACCTGGCAAGAAAGAATTGAAATACGACGTCTATTCACCGAAGGCGGCTCGCGGCTTGCCAATAATTGTCATCATTCATGGCGGCGGCTGGTCGTCCAACGACGAGGATATTATGCGCGGACTGGCAAGAGAACTGACTAAGGGAGGCAAGTTCGTCGTTTGCAGCATCGACTATCGTTGGATCGGGAAGTTGGATGGAGATGCAGAACCCAACTCGATGGCGAATCTGATAGAGGACGTTTTCGGCGCGATCGCGCATATCATGGAACACGCGACCGAGTATGGCGGTGACTCGAGCCGCATCGGCGTTACCGGAGACAGCGCTGGCGGGCACTTGTCTGCAGCAGCATCCATTCTGGTTGAGAAGATCGGCTCGAATGGATTTGGTGAAGCCGATGGCGTGTTCGAATTCAAACCGACCTACCTCCCCAAGGGTAAGACAGCTGAGGATGTGCGCAGAGAGATGCTTGCGTCCATCAAGGCAGCTGCCCCCAGTTACGGAGTTTTCGCGGCTGAGTCTTTGAGCGGCTTCCAGCGAGGGTTGTCGACTGCCGCGGCTGAAGCGACCGCGCCACAAAGTCACATTCCGGCTGCAACGGACCGCGCTGTGCCACAATATCTGCTACGCGGAACAAATGACTTTCTGATTCGAAACGAAGCCGTTGCTGCCTTTGCCGATGCATTGAAGGCGAAAAATCAAATCGTGATCTACGAGCAAGTCGAAGGTGCCGGACATGCGTTCTTTGACTGGAAACCGCAGGCACAAGTCAAAGAAACATTTGAAAAATACGGTGTTCCATACGCCGCGAAAATGAGCGATTTTCTTGAGAAGCATCTGTCGAAAGATCGATAATTTCGACACTTCTCGCTAATCGCCACCACGGTTTCATCGCAACTCACCCTCCCACCGAAAGTTACGTCGTTTT
>JAGQPR010000388.1 GCA_020426625.1 Planctomycetales bacterium | reverse complement strand
GGAGAGGGGAATCTCCCTCCCCGTCGCTGGGGCTCCGACCCTCCCTTCCGAAAGTGACGTCGAAAACGACGTAACTTCGGTGGGAGGGTGAGTTGAGATGAAACCATGGTGGTGTTTAGCGAGAAGCGTCAAAAGCAACTTGGGTATTTGAAATGTTAGGATGGGTGAATCCAAAAAGGCCAGAGCTGGATACTTATTCACCAAAAACCAAAACCCGAACTGATCTCCATGTCAGTTAGCCAGCATCGCCAACTTTCATCAAACGCTTTATTTGCTCGAGCACGAAGGGCTGTGGGATGTGTTCTTGCTCCAACCGAATGTTATGAGCTTGGCAATCCTGCAGCGTCTGCCGTTCGTCGGCGTTTAGTTCACAAGGAATTTCAGCGGAGGCTCGCGTTTCGACGCGAGTCCACAATTCGGCGTGGGCGTGCAAAGTTGTTGGGTCCATCATCAGCGAGGTGGTTCCAGGAAACATCTTCTTGAAGCGGGCAAGTATTGATAAGCCCTCGCAATCCAAATCCCCCCAATAATAGAGGGCTTGTTCAGCTAGCCCACGAATACTGCGAAACTCGACTAGATTGTTTCCCAGTCCCCCCAGGGCTAAGCCGCGATGAGTCTGTGGCAAGGTCAACAAGTTGATTTTGTTTTCTACCACCAAGACCTTCAGTGAGTTTGCTGGCAGTAAGACCAATTCCTCTGCTGGCAACGAAAGCTCCAAGCAAGGAAAGCCGAACTCCTGCCGTAGTCCTTCGTCGAGCAGACGCACCAAGATGTGTTGCCGCGGATAACGAAAACCATAACGATGTTCGAAGGCGTGGCGATCGTGAATGCCAAAATCGATTGCATGAGGTGGTAGGAGCTGGTCCAGCCACATGCGAAGTATTGGTAGGTTGCGTTCGATCAGTTTGGTTGATACAGGAAGCGGCAATTCCCTTATGTAACATGCGGGACGCGGATTCTGCTTGAGAAATTCGACAACCATCATGAGATCATCAAGATCGTTGGCGGCGGTTAGCAGTTTCCTCCAATGCTTAGCAACCCAGTCGCGAAGCTCAGGGAATTGTCCCGTCAGCCGAGCGACGGCCTGCGACAAAGTCTTGAATTCACCGACCTTGCGAATGAGCCGAAGCAGATCATCGAGCGATTCGATTTCCACAGCTTGCGGATAGGCATTGTCTCCGTGCCTTTGCTTCTTGATCTGTTTCAAGTGCACTGTGTAGCCGTAACCCAACTGCGCTTTGGACTGAGCCATCAAGTCCGATTTCCAGCGAATCAAGTCCGGTTGGTTGGCGGTTGGAGGGATTGCGATCGACTTTCGGACCCACTGCGGAAAGAAAGAGTTGTCGCCAGCTAACCAGGCGGCGATGGATGGAGCGTATATACGAATCGCTCTCCGACGAATGTCATCTGGCGTGATCATGCAGGCTCCATCACAAAGTTAAGCTAAGCACCAACGCGCAAGTTTTCTGGTAGTTGAACAACCGTGGCTAATGCCAAGGAGGCTAGTGATGCGGAAAAACTTCTGCGTGGATGCTCATCATTGCTTCAATTTGACATTGCCAGACCTCTGGAAGCGGCTCCGTTACTACGACTGCAACCCAAGGATCAGTCATTCAGCGACGTACTGGCAGAATCCGATTGGGCCAACTCTTCAGCCGTGATCGACAGCAACTCGCTTCGGTGTGTTTGTTTATCCTTGACGACGTGCAAATACGTGCCCACGTAAGGTTCCGTAACGCGGGCTTTGGCATCCAACGGCGCGACGATTAGCAGTTGCAGTCCGAATTGTTCAAACAAGTCAAGCGCATACTCGGCATGTTGGTCGTCGCTGCGCGAAAACATCTCGTCGACCATCACGAATTGAAATCGATCACTCTGTTTCGCGGTAGGGTCGAGATCGTACTGATAGGCGATCGCCGCCACGAGAACTAGAAAAGCCAGCTTCCCTTTTTCTCCGCCGGATTGCCCGGTACCGCCGTCGTAGTAGCTGCGGGCCTCACCCGATTCGATCACAAATTCGCGAGCCGCAAAATTAAACCAGTTGCGAACGTCGATTACCTTTTGACGCCAACGCTCGTTTCCATCGTCGCGGAATTTGTCGACCAGCTTTTCGATCCGCACAAAAGTATTCTCATTGGCTTCCGGCGTACCATCCAGAGTCCCGCTGAGACAACCGGCCAGTTCTCGTCGAAAATCCTGGATTTCCCGGTCGGCCACGTCACTTGGCTCCAGCCGCATGTACGTGCCGGCTTTCCATTGCAGCATTCGCAGCGCCGTGTTCAGTTGTTCGATTTTGTCGCGAATCTCCTGGCGATCATTCTCCAGGCTACCGTGCAGCAAACCGACTTCGTGCAAGACCTTTTCATTCAAACGTTTCTTAAAGCGTCCCTCGTGCTTGGGGAGATCGTCAGCTGCGATGCGGGCATGCAGAGCTTCAAAGCTTGTCAGAGATTCGACGCTGGCATCCAGGTCTGCCTGTTCATCAGGAAATTTCTTCAGGAATCGAGTCATCGCACTGGTTAAATCGCGGCTGATTGGCAGCAGTCGTTCTTGCAGCTTTTCCAGCTGAATACGAAATCGCCTGACAGAGTTCCCCGGTAGAGTGCCCAAGTTGTCAATTGTCAGTGGCTGCTGAATCTCTGCTGCGATATTTGAGTATTCGGCTTCGATGGTCGTCCGTTTTCCGCCAGTTTCCAGCTGATCTATTGTCCGCTGTGCATTCTGAAGCGCGGCCTGACCACTTCTCAGCTCGCTTTCCCGAATCGTGCGGTTGGATATGCTCTGGTCGCGATCCAGTTTATGCCCAGCAACCTCGGCTTCTAGCTTGTCGCGATTGGCCTTCAGCTCACGAATCTGATCATTGGATTCTTCCAGCTTTTTCTTTTCTAGTTTCAATTGCGAAGCTTCGAATTCGTGCCGTTCGCAATCGATGGTGTCGTAGTCATCAATCTTGGCGGCTTGGTCGAGAGATTCGATCGCCGCCGTGGTGCGATCAATTTCGCCGACCAGGGAATGAGACCGTTGTTGGAGTTGTTCGATATTGGCTTCGCACGAGCGAATGGCCTCCGCCAAAGCGTGGCGTTTTTGGCGATTGTCCCAGCCAAGAACAAAGGTGCGTCGGTCGCCTGGAGCCGATCGGTCGTCTTTCTCGTGGCGGATACCACCGGACTTCAAGTGGCGATTCCGCGTCATGGCCGCGCCTTTAGCCAGTTGGAATTGCTCGATCGTCTCGCAGGCCTCGTAATCGAAGCGATGCGTAACTTCCGCCTTGACCCAGGGTGTCAGCGGGTGATCCTGGCGATAGTGCAGCTTCGTTCCGAGCGTATCTCGCTGCGACCTGACTAGGGCTGGGGTTTCGCGACGCAAGCCGACTTTCAAATAGACCAACCGCTGTCCTTGACCTCGCCCGTCCAGCAGTCGAGTGCGGTCCACATATCCTGCGACGCGCGCATAGACATCATCGGGTACCAGCAGGCTTCGCGCAAAACCATACAACACTTGCTCGATCGAGCTTTCCCACTCGCGTTGGTCTTCGGCGACTGACATCAGCTCCGCTGCGTAGGGTAAATCAGAAGGGGCTAGTTTCAAGTCCTGGCACATTGAGTCGCGAAGGGCAATCAACGACTCGGGCATATTATTCTTGCGTCGTTGCAATGCCTCCAGCTCACTGCGGTCTTCAGCCAATTGCTTGCTGAGTGAGCCGAGTTCGAACTGGAGCTTGTTCTCCTGCTGGCGTTTGTCGGCGCGCTGCTCGATCAACGCGCTGCGTCGTAAGTGTATTTGCTGCTTTGTTTTGTGAAACTGGTCAGGAGAGGTGAGCTTGGGGGTAAGTCCGCCCATCCGCAACTGCGCTTCGAAACGCATTCGTGCATCGGACTTGACCGTCGCGATCTGCAGCGCCTGCTGAATCAGTCCGGGTAGTTGTCGCAATCGATCACCGCCAGCCAATTCGATGTCTACGTTCAAACGCGCGATGGCGTCGCGCTTCCTGTCCTGCAATTCGTCCAGCCGTGAAATTTCATCCGACAAGAATTGAATTTGTTGTTGCCACTTGTCGCACAGCGGCTCCAATAGTTGAATGGTCTCGGCGGCAAAAAAGAAATCGCAAGCGTCCAGCAGCCGTCGAGCGGCATTGACTTCCTCTAGTTGATGGCGATAACGATTTCCGGCTTCAGCGATTGGTCGCAGCAACTCCTCTTGCTGACGTACGCGGACCAGCGTTCGATGCGCTTCGCTTAATTCGCTGAAATGGTTCAGTAGCCTGGCAACCTTTTCCTTCCAGGGTTTGGCTTCCAGCATGTGCTGCCGGATAAATACATCCAACCGCTGCACGTCTTTGACAGCTACGGTCTGATTGAAGATGTCCATGGCTTTCGCGCGAAAGCCCGTCTTCCGCTGAACCCAGCCAATGTATTGCTTGTAACTGGACGTGGTGTTAAACCCACGGTCGCGCAAGATGCGAGCGACGCCAGTGGCGGACGTGATATTTGAAAGGTCTTCAACGATTCCACGCTCGTCATCTGAAAAGGCGTAGACTCTTTCGACAGAATTGTCGCTCGTTAGATACAAAACCTGGCAGATACTGAACTGGTGATTCAAAGCGGCGTTTTGGAAACAGGCTAGAAGTGCCGTATAATGCCCGCTACCGCTGCGCAGGTACTGGATCTGAGGACGCCCACCCTCGCCGACCGTTCGATCGTATGCACCGCGAATATAAGTTCTTTCGTCGCGTTCATTCTTGGTCGCTCCAGCCGCTACGTTGTAATTGCGAGTTTGCGGACGGACAAGCAACGTAAGCAGGGCATCGACCAGCGTCGATTTCCCAGAGCCGTTTTCACCGACGAGTAGAGTGGTATTGCCATTGGGGGAAACGGAATAAACTTCGCCATCGAAGGTACCCCAGTTGTAAATTTCCAACTTCTTCAGGCGAAAGCCCTGCATCGGTGGCGCAGGCTCGTTCAATTCGTCAAATAGGTCGGCCATGAAGTCTATTCGTCCCCAAGTTCTTCCAGGCTCTCTGGAGTGTCAGTTGAATCACCTTGTGCAGAGACTTGGATATTAAGCGTCTGAGCGAACTCAACCAGACTTTGACGAAGTTTTTCGAGGTCTGCGATCGGCAAGCGCGCCTTGATGATACGGCGGATTTCCCAGCTAGGAGGATCTTTTTCAAACTGGCGCACGAACTTGAGGTCTTCCAGCTTGCGCAAGGCCGCGCCTAGAGACCGATTCAACTTGACGCTGTCCAGTTGCTGGGGAAAAAACGCTTGCCAAACTGCCAGTAAGTCTGACTGTCGCACTACGCAGCGGGCGTTCTGCACGTCCTCTTCCTCGAAAAGCCGCAGCTCGTCGCGCAGTAGAACACATAGCAGCGTCGTATCGTATCCCAGCGGTGTTCGCCGGAAAAGCCGAGGAATTGCATCGTGGTCTGGAGAAACCTCATCGTCATCGGGCTGACGCAAGTAAGCCATGGCGTCCGTCTCACTGACGATCAGGGCCAGTCCAAGCTTGCCAAAGTATTCGGTCAGAGGTGAGATATTCGCCAACAGCGTTTCCCAGGCTTCCAAGTTGTCGTCGTTGTAGACAACACCTTGCAGCAGACGGACCGCCACCGCGCTCCATGGTGCGGGTGCTGGCAGTTCGCGCTGGTTCTGTGCCAGCAAGTATTCGGTGTCCGTGGAAATGTTCGCATCGGGAATCATCATTTGGGTCTCCGGCCGGTCAGCGATGTCCGAGCTTTGGGATGGAAGCAAACCCGCGGCATGACCACTCGTAGCTCTGTTCCACCGATCGGTTGCTTGATGTGAATGACCTCTTGCGAGGCATGGTCAATTTCGTGCCCATCGTCGTGGGCAATCTGCAGGTAACCCAGCAATTCGACTACGCCGCTGGAGATTGGAAACTCGTGGAGGAGGTCCGACAAAAGGACGGCGTTTCCGCGCAGGGTGGCTTCGCGAATCGCGCTTCGCAGTTTGCGAAAATCGAGGCGCTGCAGGCGAGCAAAAGCGCCCGCGACCTGCTGGATTTTCGTTAAGTCAACGATATGCTCAGCGGGAACTGCCTCGTCGAAGGACGCATTCGGCTTCCAGAAGGTCCGAGCTAGCGGAGAACGAATGTGTGCGTCGGTGGCGATATCCAACGTAAAGCCTGGCGGAGATTGGCCTTGCAGCTCCATGGCTACCTGCCTGATTTCCCGCAGCAATCCAGCCAACCGCACGCGATGAGCGGCAGCCTGCGCATCTAGCAATCGGCGCAGCGTCGACGAAAGTCTAGCCGTCGTCTTCATGACTTTGTCGGCTTCGGCAAGCAGAGCCGGTACCATGCGGCGGACGCGGACCATGGCTTCGGATTGGTCGGCCAAGGCGATCAGCTCTTGCACCTCTTCAATCGTCTTGCGCAACGAGGACTGCTGCGTTGGGGAAAAAAGGAATGCAACGAACGCAAAGAAACTGATGCCTTCGTCCTGTTGCTTCAATAGATCCTCGGCGTCCAAGGCCTGGCCCAGAATCCCGCCGCGGGTGTAGCCGCCGGACGACTGTTGTTGCTGGACGTCACGGGTGATCGCCTGAAACCGTTCCTCGACAGCGCGGAAATCCGATTGAAGAGCCTTCAATAGATCAACTGCCGTTTGGAAACGCTCGCGGATTTGGCTCGGCCGATATACTTGAACGGACTTGCCCGACTCGATCGCTTCGATTTCCTGGTCGATCAGGGTGCGTTGTTCTCGCAGATACTCCAGCCGTCGTTGGGGATCGGCGGAAGCACCGCGCACGATATCCTCCAACGTTTCAATGACCAACCTCAGGCGGCTTTCCGTTCCGACCAGACTTGTGCCCTTGCTCAATACCGAGTCCACAAAGCGGATGGCTTCTTCGGCAAAACGCGTCAGCTGAAACTGCGGTTCGGTCGAGCTGGCTTCCAAGAATCGTTGTAGCCAACCATTCTCGCTCCAGGCAGCCAAATAGCGCTCGGCGGGACCGACCATGACGTCCGGCTCCACTTCGTGGATTTCCTCTTGGTAGGAAGCCAACAATGACCGCAGCTCCAATTGCCCAATCGAAATCGAGTCGCCTTGCTTGAATGTCCGATTGAGGAACTCAATCACCAGTGGCGCAAGGTCGGACCTCAAGAGTTTTGCTGTCGGCGATGCCTCGAAGAATGTCCGCAACGAATCTCTGCGCATGGATGTTAGATAATTGCTGTCGGACAAATGGATCACGGCGTGTTTTCCTGCGGTCACTGTTTTCGGCGGTCACTGTTTCCTGTTCGTGCGTTCCCAGTGATATGTTCAGGGCACAAAAGGGATTGAGTTCTTGAAGGGTGGATGCTCGTTGCACGACGAGAGAGTCGTAGGCCCAAGGCCCTAGCGAAAAACCCTAGATTCGATGCGGTTGGTGTAACCACTCATGGTGACTCGTTTGGTCTCAGAAACAAGGTCAACTGCGGTTTTTGATCTGCCAACCCTTGGGGGCAGGCAAAATGCGATGGTTTTCAACACTTCTCGCTAATCGCTACCACGGTTTGTAAACATTCGCCGAAGGGGTGAATGGAGCAATTGATCTGGCGTGGACTGGGTGTATGTATAACTCGAATGGCCCCTACCCGC
>JAGQPR010000387.1 GCA_020426625.1 Planctomycetales bacterium | reverse complement strand
CTTCAGCTTTTAGTAGCTGAATATGCTGAGGAGCAAAGTTGTATGAGCTTGGTCCCAACGGCATGAAGCCTGTAGCGTTGAGTTGTCAACGAGTTCGCCCGAGCAGGCTTTTGCTGTTGGGACTTTTCTTACCCGACCTTGTGAATGCTGCTGTTCACATCCACTCTGTATGCTGTCCCTGGGCGTTTGAGGGAGCACTTGTAAGGCGACATGCCCGCGGAAAAAATGGTTAGACCCCCTGTGGCTTCCGCGCTACTAGCACTTCTCGCTTACCACCTTTCGGGCCAAGCCGCTTTTGAACGTCGAAGCCGATTGCCGCCAAACGACGTCTAACGGAACTCTTGACGCAATAGCTCACGAATCGTCCGCCCGCACACAACGCGGAATAGCAATTCGTTAGCACTTCTGCTGTCCACAGTTCAGGACAATGATCTGGACAAAACGGGTCAAAGAAGACAGCATCGAATTGTTCGGACTCCTGGACAGCGATTTGTCGGGCAAGCATTTCGACAGCAACTCTTGCATCCTGGAGATGCAGAAATAAATCAACGCGCGAACTCAAACGCATCTGCGGATTCGGTTTGGTCTCATTCCAGCGGAATCGTTGTGAAAACTGACCGACGAGCTTTGACACGATCAATGCGACGGCCTCGGACTCCGCGCGAATCCAGTTTGGCAATCCAATTCCGGTGGGATTCGAGACGCATTCAGCCAACTGTAAATCTATGAAAGTCGAGGCGGGCAGCGGGTTCGATTCAATGCCGTGGTACAACAAGCTGGTTTGATTCAATTCCGCTAACGCTGCAGCGAGAAAAAAAGTGGTCCCAGTGCCGAAGCCAATCTCCAGGACACGGCAGGGCGATCCGCAGCGCAGCTTGGGACCAATTTCACTGTTTTCCAAGTACACCACCAAGGACTCTGTCAGGGCCCCGCATCCGCTGTGGAATGTTTCTTCCGTTGCCAAATTGCACAGTGTTCGACTTCCATCATCCGTGACCAACCAGTCGTAGCCTGGAATTTCCGAAGGCCAACGACTCCGATTTGGAATAGTCATCATCCACCAAAAAGAATGTGGTATTACGGCACTCCTCACTAGTCGCCACTACGTTGGTCAGCCTCTCCGAGGATGATGTTGCAACACAGCGTTTTTCTTCGAGTCTCAGAGAGACTAAGTGGAAAATGCCGACTAACCCGCAACTACATGTAGCTGAACGGTTTACAACTTGAATCGGTGGCGATCAGCGGGAAGTGTCGGTTTTATCGCTGAATCGACCTCTGCTAATCAGGTATCGTCGAGATTTTCTTTGGGCTGGAAGTGCAAGTTGAATTGTTTTTTCAATTCCCGGGTAGAGGACAATTGGGGAGCGAATTCGGCTATAATTAGCTGATAAGGCCTACCGCGAGCGACGAGTCACCATGAGTGCATTGCATTTCTTCCCTTAGCTGGCGACGACGAATTAGGAAATCATGCTCGATCTACGTTCTATGCTACGATTGATGTTGTTAGTTTCTATTGGTATTAGTTTCCATTGCACTGAAGCTAGCGCAGAAACGAACTCTGTTCTTGCCAGTTCACCGGAGTTGAAGCAATTTTGGCAAGATCACTGCCTAGACTGTCACAGCGAAGGCGACGCCCAAGCTGGACTGGATCTTCGAAGTTTACTGGAGTTGGCTCCTGCAGAAAACACCGCGCACTGGGAAAGTGTCGTCCGCAAACTGGCTTCACGGCAAATGCCGCCCAGCGGCGAAGTTCGCCCCAGCGAAAACGAATACCGGCAAGCGTTGGCGATTGTCACATCTCAGCTGGATGACATCGCCGTAAAGCACCCCAATCCCGGACGCACCGAAACGTTTCGTCGACTCAATCGAACCGAGTACCGAAATGCCATTCGCGACCTCTTGGCATTGGATATCGACACCAGTGAAATGTTGCCAAGCGACGAGTCCAGTCACGGGTTCGACAACGTGACGGTGACCGGTTTATCGCCTGTGTTGCTGGACAGATATGTTTCTGCAGCTCAAAAAATCAGTCAACTTGCGGTTGGGCACCGAACGGAACCTGCGGCGGAAAAGACATACCGCATACGCCCTGATATCACGCAGGATGCACATCTCCCAGGTACGCCGATCGGCACAAGAGGTGGTTTGGTCGTTGAGCATATGTTTCCGCAGCCGGGTGAGTATGAGATCCAGGCTTGGCTGATGCGAGATCGCAATGAGGAATTGGAGGGACTGCGAGGAAAACATGAGCTGGAGTTCCTGCTGGATCGCGAACGAGTTCAACTGTTTCAGATCGAGCCACCAGGCAGAGGTGAAAACGACAGTATGTTGGATGCCAACCTAACAGCTCGCGTTCATGTCTCCGCTGGACCACACGACGTCGGTGTCGTCTTTCCAAAGCGTCCCTCCGCGCTTCTACAAACTGTACGACAGCCATTGAACGTGCATTTTAACTACTACCGACATCCGAGGATTGGTCCGGCGGTTTATCAATTGACCATCCGAGGACCGTTCAACGGGCAACCGGCTCAGGATACACCCAGTCGGCAGCGCATTTTCGTCTGCTCCCCAGCCGAAAACCAAGCTGGGATTCCTGGTGATGCGGAAGAGTGCGCCGAAGTAATTTTGAATCACCTTATGACGCGAGCGTATCGTCGCCAAGTTACTGCAGCCGATTTGGCGTCACCGATGGAGTTCTTTCGCTCCGGCTTGGCCGTAGGAGGTTTTGACGCTGGCATCGAAAAAGCCTTGTCGGCGATCCTGGTCAATCCCAACTTTCTATTCAGAATTGAGCGTCACCCCGAGGGCGTAACGTCGGACGAGGCGTACCAAATATCTCCTGTCGAATTGGCTTCTCGATTGTCGTTTTTTCTGTGGAGCAGTATTCCTGACGAAGATCTGCTCGCGACCGCAATTAACGGCAGTCTGGCTGAACCAAGCGTCTTGGAATCACAAGTGCGGAGGATGCTAGCAGACAAGCGAGCAGGTTCATTAATCGATAATTTCGCGGACCAATGGCTGTATTTACGCAACCTGGATTCGGCGATTCCCGACATGCGACTCTTTCCCGACTTTGATGACAATCTGCGACAATCGCTGCGTCGCGAGACCGAACTTTTCATCGAAAGCATCGTCCGCGAAGACCGCAGCATACTTGATCTATTGCGGGCGGATTATACGTTCCTGAATGAGCGGCTAGCCAAACATTATGGCATTCCCAATATTTATGGAAGTCACTTTCGGCGAGTAGCTTTGACTCCGTCAAGTCACCGAGGCGGTTTGTTGAGGCAGGGCAGTATCTTGATGGTAACCTCTTATGCCACGCGTACGTCGCCCGTCTTGCGTGGGCATTGGGTGTTGAAGAATCTATTGGGAAGCCCTCCGCCGCCACCGCCACCAAACGTGCCGGCGTTGGAGGACAACACGGTGTCCGCTGATTTATCGTTGCGCGATCGGCTCGAGCAGCATCGCGCCCACGAGGCCTGCGCCAGCTGCCACAATTTGCTGGACCCCATCGGATTCGCGCTGGAAAACTACGACGCTGTTGGACGATATCGCGAGTTGGAAAATGGCAGCCCAATCGATGCAACCGGGACTCTGCTGGACGGTAGCGAGATCAATGGTGTCCTGAGTTTGGAACAGATGCTGCTGAACCAGCCCGAGTTATTTGCACAAACACTTGCTGAGAGGCTAATGACGTTCTCGCTCGGGCGCGGCATGGACCACAACGATGCACCTGCGATACGACGTGTGGTACAGCAGGCCCAGCAGCAGGACTATCGCTTTTCTGAAATCATATTAGGTATTGTCAAGAGTGTTCCGTTTCAAATGAGGAAGTCGCAATGATTGTGATGAAGAAATCTCTACCACGTCGAACGTTTCTTCGTGGACTGGGAACCACGCTTGCTCTACCGCTGCTGGATGCCATGATTCCTTCGATGACTGCCCTGGCGCAGACTCCAGCCGATTCCAGCAGCCTTCGTCGGCTTGGATTTGTCTATATGCCTATGGGATGTGACGTGACACGTTGGACGCCCCCCGGCACGGATACGCTGGATGAGCTGTCTCCCACGTTGGCGCCGCTCGAAGCGGTGAAGCAGAACGTCAGCATCGTATCGAACATGGAACTTAAGAATGCATATCCAGGCACACATGCGACCTCCAACTCGTCGTTCCTAAGCGCGGCCGCGGCCAAACGCACCGAGAGCACGGATTACTATCTAGGTACGACGGTAGATCAGGTAGCCGCCAAACAGTTGGGCCAGTCGACTCCCTTGCCCTCTCTCGAACTGGCCATGGATCTATTGTCAGTTGTCGGGCAGTGTGACAACGGTTACGCCTGTGTTTATCAAAACAACCTTTCATGGTCTTCACCAACAACACCGCTGCCAGCAGAAGCCCATCCAAGAATTGTGTTTGAGCGTCTTTTCGGTGAGGGAAGAAATGCAGAAGTACGTCACGAGACCTTGCGAGAAAAAGCAAGCTTGTTGGACGCGGTTGGTGAGGAACTGAGGCGGCTGAAAAGAAGCTTGGGGCCAAGTGATAGACGCCGAGTTGATGAATACTTGGATTCCGTACGCGATGTGGAACAGCGAATTCAACGAGCCGAAACAGCAGCCAAGGACAACCCTCTACCGGACGTGGACCGACCTACTGGAGTCCCCGCCGCTTACGCAGATCACGCTCGTTTGATGTTTGATTTGCAGATGCTGGCCTTGCAAGGAAATATAACCCGCGTGATTTCTTTTCAATTGGCCCGTGAAACCAGCAACCGCACATATCCCGAAATCGGCGTTCCCGACGCACACCACCCGTTGACGCATCACGGAAACGACCCTGAAAAGATTGCGCGGATGGCCAAGATCAATCACTTTCATGTATCGCTATTTGCCGAGTTTCTCAAGAAACTCAAGGCAACACCGGAAGGCGATGGTTCTTTGCTAGACAATGTGCTCTATCTGTACGGCAGTGGCATGGGCAATCCGAACGTGCATGACCACACCAATTTGCCGATCATCGTTGCGGGTGGTGCGGCTGGGAATATGCAGGGCGGAAGGCACATCAGATTCGAGAACGCGACTCCCCTAGCCAACCTGCACTTGACTCTTTTGGATAAAGTGGGAGTCAAGTTGGATCAATTTGCGGACAGTACCGGCAAGATCAATGAATTGTTTGAGCCGTTATCAGTTTAGATTCATGGTTATATCGGGAATCGTGATGCTTATTACGCGTTTGGCGAAGTTGATCAGCAACATCACCTTCATGGTCTTAGGCTTGTCGACAGGTATGACTGGCGCATTCGCCATGGAAACCGAGTTGGCAGACGCAGTCGAAATCCGGGATGTGGCCGTGGCAAAGGGGCTACTCGGTGAAGGCGTCGATGTGAATCGAGCGCAGGTTGACGGAATGACTGCTTTGCATTGGGCGGTTCGTCACGACCTGACCGACTTGTCCAGTCAACTAATCACCGCTGGAGCCGATGTGCGAGCCAGGAATCGCTATGGCGTTTCGCCGCTGTCGCTCGCTTGTCAAAATGGGAACGTTGAACTGGTTAAATTGTTGCTGTCGTCTGGAGCTGATGCCAATACCAGTTTACCTGGTGGCGAGACGGCGCTGATGACCGCAGCTAGGACTGGGCGGGCAGAAGTCGTAACACAATTGCTCGCCAGCGGAGCCAAAATCGATTCAGCTGAAAGCGGTGGCCAAACGGCGCTGATGTGGGCAGCAGCTGAGGGTAATGTTGAAGTTGTCGACACGTTGCTCGCCGCTGGCGCCGACAGAAATGCCCGATTGCGTTCTGGTTTCAACGCTTTGTTCTTCGCAGTCCGAGAGGGGCGAACTGCAGTCGTCCTACGTTTGCTTGAGGCAGGCTGTGACGTCAACGAAGTGATGGAGACGACGCAAGGATTCAAGTTCGGCACTGGCAAGCTAAAGGTGACACCACTTTTGATGGCTGTCGAGAATGGGCATTTTGAATTGGCCGAAGTGTTGCTCAAGGCAGGCGCAGATGCTAACGCTGCACCGTCGGGCCATACGGCGTTGCATTCGATTACCTGGGTGCGAAAGCCGATTCGCGGCGACGGCGATCCACCGCCGAT
This sequence comes from Planctomycetales bacterium, assembly GCA_020426625.1. Classification (GTDB taxonomy): domain Bacteria; phylum Planctomycetota; class Planctomycetia; order Pirellulales; family Pirellulaceae; genus Aureliella. The sequence continues at coordinate 1,521 of JAGQPR010000387.1, read as the reverse complement.
AGGCTCGGGCAAGTACAGTAGCCTGGACATGGTGCGTATGCTGGCCGCGTTCGGTGCGAATCTGAATGCTCGGTTCGCCAATGGCAAGACCGATCTTGGCCGCTTCACCTACACTGGCTCAACGCCATTCTTATTCGCAGCGCAAACTGCTGATGTTCCGCTTATGCAGCTGCTGGTTGATTTGGGAGCGGATACGAACTTGCCTAATGACGACGGGACAACTCCGCTATTAGCGGCGACTGGCGTGGGTGCGTTGGGAGATGGCGATGAATCGGCAGGAACCGAAGAGGAAACAATAGCGGCCGTCGAATATCTACTTGAGCTGGGTGCAGATATCAATGCAGTGGACCTCAACGGCGAGACTGTGATGCATGGGGTGGCTTACCAGAGTTTGCCAAAGCTGGGAAAACTCTTGATCGAGCGCGGCGCGAATATTGAAGTGTGGAATCGTGAAAACCGTGCTGGTTGGACGCCGTTAGTCATTGCCATTGGCTATCGCCCTGGTAACTTTCGTCCGTCGCCGCCAACCATCGCCGTGATCGAGGAAGCGATGCTTGCCCTGGGCGCTCAGCTGCCGGACCGACAGGCTTTGGGATCTCATCGAAGAGTTTGGTCCAGCTCAAGGAACAGGGAGCATTTGTGGTTGATCAGGGACGTTGAATACGCAACTGTGGGGGACCAGTCGCTCAAGCTAGATTTGCATCTGCCGGAAAAATCAACGGGCTCGTCGTTGATCGTGTGGGTGCATGGAGGTGCCTGGCGTAAGGGCTCAAAGCAGGACATGCCCTTAAGTCGGCTAGTTGAAGCAGGCTATACCGTTGCCAGCGTCGATTATCGTCTCTCTCCGGTGGCACCATTCCCCGCCCAAGTCCATGACATCAAAGCTGCCATTCGATATCTTCGATATTTCGCTCCAAACTACGGCGTAAAGACAGATCGCATCGCCATTGCGGGCTCTTCCGCAGGCGGACATTTGGCGGCGCTTGTAGGTGTGACTGGTGACGATGTTAGCCTGGTCGGATCGATCGGCAACCATTTGAATCAGTCATCGCGTGTTAGCGCCATCGTTGATTTGTACGGTCCGACAAATCTGATGACGATCCTTCAGCAATCGACTCCTCATGGACTGAGCGTTCGTGAACCCGCCCTTCAATTGCTCTTGGGCGCGCAGCCCGAGGCTGCCGTCAAATTGGCCAAGCTAGCCAGTCCGGTAGAGCATGTGGATTCATCGGATCCGCCGCTGCTGTTGATTCACGGTGACCAAGACCCTCAAGTGCCGATCAACCAGTCCCACGAACTACACGGCAAATACGAGCAAGTGGAACTGCCCGTCGAATTTGTCGTGGTTCACGGTGGTCAGCATGGCGGTGATGTCTTCTATGACGACCAACACCAAGACTTGATACGGCAATTTCTCGACCGACACCTGCGCTAGAGCCGCTATCGTCGAGCGGAATCAGATGTGCGGTCGGAAGAATTTCGGCAAAGCGAAACCACCGTCCGCGACAAAACACTTCCACG
>JAGQPR010000386.1 GCA_020426625.1 Planctomycetales bacterium | reverse complement strand
TCGGATTGGCTGACCGATACTGTCACTGGAGTGGTCGAAGTTCCGGTTATCGTAAACTCCAGGTCATCGACCAAGCCCGTAAAATCATTGCTGGATGAAGAAACCAACACGCCACCAGACGATTCGTTGGCTCCAAAAGCCAGTAGTGCGTCGCGTCCTTCGGAGGTCTCGGAGAAACCAATTCCAACTTCGCCAGCAATCGTCACTCGACCTTGCGAGCCGGATGCATTGCTATTGAGCAGAAGTCGGACTCCGCCGGAAGCATTTAAATTCAATATGCTGGCTGAAACTGGGCTTCCCTCGAGCGCGTTGATCTTCTCCGCCAGGTCGGCTAGCGTGGTTTCAGCATCGGTCTTGATTCGAATTGTAAGTGAACCGTCAATGCCGGATTCTTCCTGTCCATTGACGTTTAGAGTGGTCGCAGTTCCCGCTATACCCAGATCCAGCGCCGCTGAACCACCATTGATGTCTTCAACTTTCAACGTCCCGCTGCCTCCAGCCGTGTCCACCAACAGCAGACCATCGCCGGTTTCATTGATCGAAGCTGAGACGCCGATGCCAAGTTTGTTGATTTTGTTGACAACGTCCCCGATGGTTGTTGGGTTGAGCGTCGCCAGATTGATGGCAGAGGTCTCACCTGTTGAGTCGGTAAACTGAATCGAGCCAAAGCGGACGCCTCGTCCCTGGTTGAAATCAGCAATCTTGGTGTTGTTGGTAACAAACTGCAAATTGAGAGAACCGCTGTCGATGCGCACTGAAGCAGATGAGCTTTCGAGCTGCAATGCGGTGGCAGAATTGGTAGCATCGGCGTTAGCAATGATCAAATCACTAGCAGTTGCACCTGTGGTATCGATCAACTCGATACCTGTCTTCGTTCGGTTCAATTGCGCCGTGACGGACACCGAAGATTCATTGAAGGCGTTGATCACGTCGTCCAGTGTCGTCGCGCTAGACAGATCGATAGTATCACTGGCACCTGAACGATCAGTAATCGCAATCTGACCAAGAGTTCCCAGTCCTTGTCCACCCCCCAAACTGCTGAGCAGTACGTCACTCAGGCCAGCAATGAGACGGTCGCTGGTAATTAGCCCGCCAACGCTGGCATTGTCCAAGCCTAATTGCTCAGCGAGCGTGCCGGCTGGACTACTGACGGAAAATGTCGCTGTACCACTGGTAAGATCCTGGATTTCGATCGTCTTGCCTGACGCGCTGATGGAAGCCTGCAGTTTCCCATCACCCGCGTCGTTTATTTCATCAATCAACTGTCCCAGGCTAGCGGTGTTCGAAATCAGCTTGGTATTCAAGTCCACGCTAGAACCATCTTGCAGCTGAAACTGCAACGCGACACCGTTGGTCGGAATGTCCAACCCGCGATTGTCCAGCAACCGGCTCAAACCGGTCGCCGCCGTCAAGGCCTGTACGCTGGTACCGCTGGCAGTGTTACTGGCAGTTGAAATTCCGGCCAGTCCGAGGTCCGAAGCGGTTGTCCCTCCAGAAACCTCGGAGACGCTCAGATTACCAACATTGCCCCCGGATACGTCCGTTAGGACAAAGTGGTCGCCATCGATGCTGGCTACGACTCCCAGATTGTCGGTGGCATTAATAGCGTCGACAACATCTTGAGCGTCTTGCGCAAACCGCAGATCCACGGATTGGCTCGTTCCACTTTTGTCCGTAATTCTGAGATAGCCCCTAGATACACCTTCACCGCCGTTCAACTCGTCCAAACTGATGCTGGAATCAAGGAATCCGCCCGTATTGATGACGATCTCGCCTTCGTTCAGTTTGTAATCGCTGGAAGAAAACAGGGAGCTCGTCAGCTGCTGGTTTTGGGCCTGGCGAACGGGAATAAATGAATAATTGCCTGGTGTCGGAGCACCCGAGCTGCGGACTGCCAGAGCATCTTTGTTGCTGCTCGTGACAGACGTGGCAGAAAAGAGGGTAGACTGCCCCAGTCTGTCTGTTGACAGCTGAACACCGACAACCAACGCCGTAAGTTCTGCAATGGCAACTTGTTCACGTTCAAGTAGTGCGTTACGACTCTCCAACCTTTGGCGTGGCAGCGCGTTCAACTGAATCAACTGATTGACGGTCTCTTCAATGGCGACGCCCGTCACTAGTCCGACGCTCGATTGAATTCTTCCCATTGAAAGACCTCCGACGGAATAATTCCGACTCTTCTATTTGTTCACCTAGTTTCAGCGAAAAATCTCTCTCGCCTCCGGCATTCTATCGGCAGAAACTTTAGGAAAACTTGATATTTTTCAAGACCAATCCCGGCGTTGGTGTGGAAATGTCTTGTTCCCAGGCAGAGCCTGGGAACACGTGGTTTGCCTACCGGGCGGTCAGCAACAAGTGTCAGAAACTTGACATTTCTCAAGAACGAACCCGAACTCGGTGTGGGAATTCACAATCAGTTCAGGCCAAAAAAAAGACCACGCTTCGCATTGGCTAACGTGGTCTCCGTCCTGCCTGTCGGCTTGGGCGATTAACGCAACAGGGACAGAACATTTTGTGGGTTGGAATTGGCGATTCCAAGAACCGAGGTGCCCGATTGGACAAGAATCTGAGCACGTGTCAGACGGGCCGATTCGGCGGCAAAGTCCGCATCCCGAATCGAGCTTTCTGCCTCAGTTAGGTTGGCGACTGTGTCATTCAGCGAGACGAGGTTGCTTTCCAATGTCGTGGCCTGGAAAGCGCCCAATCTTCCGCGAAGGCTGGTCACACGGTTGATAACTTCGTCGACCACTTCGGCAGCACCCGTGATATCATTGGTCAATGATTTTGCACCTCCGGAAGCCAACTCGTAAAGTCTTCCCTTGGCGCCACCAAGCTTGGCAGTATTCAAGCTACCGATTCCCAAACGTGCTTGCTGATTACTGACCACGTCGGGTCCCAACTGGAACGTCGCACCACCGCCGGTGATGGAGAATTCGACTGCTGTCGAAGAACCGTCATCCACGGTAATGCTCAAATCGAGCGTAGCTGTGTTGATCGACAGCGTGTTGCCATTGCCCGTCGCGAGCGTGCCATTTACCGTTGCGACGATGTCGGTTCCATTGACGCGGCTGGCGGTCAGCCCACTTTCGAATGTCCCGCCATCTCCTTCGCTGATCACTTCAACTGCAATCAGCGAATCGGAGCCGTAGGTAGTGCTATTCAGCTTGAGATTGCCTCCGTCATCCTCGGCTTCGATTCCCGTTGCATCGGAAACCAAGTTGATTGACTGAATGATGCTATCCAGGGTTGCGCCCTGTTCGAATTGAAACACTTCCGAACCGGTAGCTCCGGTTAGCTGGACCACCAAGTCGGCATTTAGTCCGCCACCGAAAACGCCGCCAGCCAAATCCGTGGTCACGGCGGCTGTGTCGTTGACAATGTCATAGACACCATCGCCGTCCTCGGCTGTGACTTCTGCGCCAAAGCCCTCTAGATCGTCAATTGCCGTTGCAATCGCACCGATGGTAACCGCACCCAAGCTGCTCACATTCACAACGATGTTGCCGTCGTCGTCTAGCTCGGCAGTAGCCGTGCCTGCGGCCAACGAATTGTCTGCATTCAACGTAATCGTAACGCCGTCAAAGTCGGGTGTCGCTTCGTCGGCAGTAACCGTAATCACGTCGTCCGTATCGATATCCGTTCCGTTGGCAAGCGTGGCAGCCGTGCCAACTTCGGATGTATCAAACAGCGCGTTTCCGTTCTGCACATTTCGAGTAACGAATGTGCCTTCGTCGTCAATCGCAGCAGCGATATCCGCAATCGTTGCCGCAGCCGCTACCGTTACGTTCAGGATATTTAGGTCTGCATCGTAAACCGCTTCGGTAGTTTCGCCGGCGGCCAAGACGATGGTCGCACCATTGCCAGCTGTTCCATCAGCCAATTCGCCATTGACTGCTTCGACATCAAAGCTGGATGCCAGCACAGTGTCCGCACCAGTCGTCAACGTGCCGGTCAATGGCGTGCCTGGCGCGGTATTGTCAGTGGTAGAGTAGGTATAAGTTCCGTTGACCGTGTTCGAAGCAATGAAATCGTCGCCAACGTCAGCGTTGATCGCTGCGGCGATATCGTCAATGGTTGCTCCCGCAGCCACGGTGATTGTCAACAGGTCGTTCTCCGCGTCGTAAACTGCTCCAGTTTCAGCGCCAGAAGTGAGAATGATATCGGTGTCGTTGCCCTTGTCCCCGTCGGCCAACCCACCGTCCACTGCGGACAGCGTGAAACCGGTGGTACCTGAAGTCGAATCGCTACCGCCGCTGAATACACCTGTGTAGGAACCAGCATCCAAGGCCGTCGTCACAGTTGCGCCGGAAGAACCGTTTGCAAAGGTAAAGATCGTATTGACGCCGGCATCCGCTGTTAAGTCCGTAACGATTTCTGCCTCGGTTGCACCCTCTTCGATTACTAGTTCGAGAGTGTTGGTATCAACGTCAAAAGTACCCGAGCTGGCGGTTCCATTGGCAACCGTAGTAACATTAATCGTTATGCTATTGCCAATTGCACCGTCGGCAACGCCGCCGTCAATCGCGTCGATATCAAAATCGACTGACGAATTGCCTAACGTCAGCGTTCCGCCTGCCTCGGCATTCGGTGTGGTTGCTGCCGCGAACAGAAGCGATCCTGTTGCTTCGGCGCCAATTATGTACGAGGCTGCAAAGCTGGCCGTTGCCGAGGCCTCTGCATCCGGAGTTGGAGCCGTGAATGAAATCGTGCCAGACGAATTGACCGCAGTCGTCGAAGCGGGAACACCCGTTGAACTGATTTCGGCGCGCGTAGCTGCAGATGAAATCTGCACGTCGACTGCGATGCTGCCCACGGCACCCAAGTTGGCTTGGTCAATCTTGATATCCGCGACGGTATCGAATCCGGTCCCAGCGCTGGTGATGAAGTCCAAGCTGCCATCCAGCAACCGTCGACCTTGGAAGGTCGTGGTCTGAGCAATTCGATTGATGGCTTCCAAGGAGCTATCAATCTGCAATTGGTTGGCTGCGATTTCGTCGTCGCTCAGCGCACCATTGTTGGCTGCTTCAACTACCAGTCCACGAATGTCGTTCAGCAGTGAACTGACTTGGCCCAGCGCACTGTCGGCAGTCGCGATGATCTGGCTCGCTCGCTGTGTGTTAGAAATGGCCTTGTTAATGCTGGTGATGTCGCTCCGTAGAGCTTCGCTAGCGATCAAGCCTGCTGGATCGTCTTTGCCGGTATTGATTCGGAGACCCGTGCTCAAACGCGTTAACGACGTTTGCAGGTCATTATTGTTCTTATTCAGTCGGTTCTGCGCGACTAAAGAACTAACGTTGGTGTTGATTCGAGTCATCTGTGAAAAACTCCCAAGGATCGGATCGGAATACGTGAAATACGCTGGTCAAGGCCGCGGTCGCTGGTGGATGCATTCAATTCGCTGGAGCGGCGAAACAAACGCAACCAATTGCAGGCCTTGGCGTCTTCGCGATCCGAGTTGAAAAAGTCAATTCGTCTACCGTAGACGAGGTAGCAAACTTCGTCGGAATCGCTGGTGTCTGAGCTATCAGAGGGAAACACGCCTTCATCTAGACTCGCGTAAACGTAGCATCGAATATTGACGCAGGTAGGTTGAAGGAAATAAGAATTTCACGAATAGTTCGCTAGCATGAAGGTACTAGGCCCGACAGAGTCGTGTTATTCGTTCCAATCGTTACAAACCCCTAGCCGCCGCTCTCCGGTGACAAACCGCCATTAAAAACATACGTTCTGAGGCGGATCTTGAAGGGTTTAATCTTCATTCTGAGTGCGATTCTTACTCCATCGGTATTCAATGAATCCAGAGAAACGTCCTGAGTGTCATGCCCCAGCCAGTCCTGGCGGGGCCGAGATTCATACGTACAGTGCTTTCGCAAGAAGTCCATCTGCGTCGAGAGGTGCAGGGCAGAGGAGTGCGTCCAGAGCGGCGCAATATCAAAATGTGGTTTCATGGAGACCAATGCAAATGGGGGCAAGCCCAAGTGCCTGCCCCCATTCAAAACCTGCATTGAATATTCTGATCACCAAGATCGGTTTCTATCGGCGCCGATTTCCAAGCGAGCGCGTTTCGTTCGGCTGTATATGACCAGCTTTCTGATTTTCGCGCTTTATCGCTTCGTAAACCTCTTGGCGATGTACTGGTATGTCCTGGGGAGCCTCGATCCCTAGCCGAACCTTATCGCCTCGAATGTCGACAATTGTGATGACAACGTCATCACCGATCATGATGCTCTCGTCTCTATGTCGCGACAGCACCAACATGAAATCGCTCCTTCTTATCTTTCTCTTGTTCTATTGATTCAATCCATTTTTCATTCAGTTGGTCGTTGGATATGAAGTCCACCGATGGGGGATGTATCGTCGATGGGCTCACAGGAGGATTACTGCGTTCGCTATCATTCACGTTAGACTGGCCATTCAGCTTAGGCATAGATGGTCTGGCTTTTCCATTTGAATCACATTCGCGGGTTGCACCGACTACCATCTTCCAAACAAAGCCTCGGCATTGTCTGTCGTGATGCGAGCAAACTCCTCGACATTGTATCCCCGTAGCTGCGCCAGATGCTCTAGCGTATGTCGCACCAAGGCAGGATGGTTCGGCCGCTTGCCACGATGTGGATGTGGAGTCAGATAGGGACTGTCGGTCTCAACCAGGATACGATCTGAAGGAATCAGTCTAGCCACGGCGCGGATTTCATCTGCGTTCTTGAATGTGACCATGCCAGCAAAGCTGATGTACAACCCCAGGTCCAAGCACCCTCGCGCGACCTCTAGGGAGCCAGTATACGAATGCATCACTCCTCGGATGGGCCCGCGCTGCGTCTGGCTTTGCAACACGGCCAATGTCTCTTCCGCGCAATCACGAGTATGGATCACGACTGGCAGACTCATACTGCTGCCAAGCTCCAAATGCTTAACAAAGTATTCAACCTGGATATCCCAGGGACAGTCATCCCAATGCTTGTCCAAACCCGTCTCACCCAGCGCGGCGACGCGCGGGTGCTGAGCCAGTTGTTGGATCGCTGGCCAGTCCGATTCCGCCGCGCGACAACAATCGTTTGGATGCAGCCCCACCGCTGCTCGAATCTCTGGATGCTGTTCGGCCAAGGCAACGCACTGTTGGGAAGTTGCTAAAGTGGTGCCAACTGAAAGTACAGCCGTCACTCCTGCTGCCCGCGCTTTGGCCAAGAACGCTTGGATCCCTGGACTCAATGATTCATCTGTCAAATGTGCATGCGTGTCGACGATCACTGACTTTGCTTCCCAAAACTAGTTAAGCTTGCTCTAACTCACGTTTGACCTGTGGACGGCCATTGAGTCGATTAATTATTCTACCGAGCAATTGGGCTATAGATCTGAGGCAGAATAACTTGGGACTCCATCATTGTCCTCATGCACTGCCGTAATGATTTGTCGGAGAAGCAGACAATTCGTTTTTCCGTTAAGCCGAAACAAAACAACGGAACAAAAAGTTGGTACAGGCCAGCCGATAAGCCGGGTTCTGTTACTTGACGACTGGGCACTAGTCCGCAATCGCCTAGTCAGCGGTCATTTATCTAGGACCGCAATTGCTCACGGCCTCAAGCAATCTACCCGAAGGTTTGGCGACCCGGGCCGAGTCGCGTTGCAGGCGAGCCTGCAATCTTC
>JAGQPR010000385.1 GCA_020426625.1 Planctomycetales bacterium | reverse complement strand
ATCAGCCCGTGGGCGGTCTTGGCCCCAATGTGTGCCTTCATCCCGAAGTACCATTGTTTGCCTTTCTTGGTCGAACTAATCTCTGGATCGCGTTTGCCCTTGCTGTTTTTCGTCGACGTCGGCGCCGCCACCAGTGTCGCATCCACCATCGTCCCATGGCGCAGGATCAGGCCACGTTCACCGAGCAGGGCATTGATCTCATCGAGCATCGCCGTGGCCAGCCTGTGGCGTTCGAGCAGATGGCGAAACTCGAGGATTGTGGTCTCGTCGGGCATACCTTCGACGGCGGCATCCAGACCGGCAAAGCGGCGCAGCAGCGGAAAATTGAGCCGTTTAAACGGAATAACAGTATAGAAAACGGATGGGGGGTTCGATGATCAACTTGGCAGAATGGGTCGAAGGAGTCTTGCGAAGCAGCAGTGCGCAGGATGTGACCAATATTTTTCTGTTTATTCTGTTGGCGGTTTTTGCCGCCGCGATTGTTGCCAGCCTGGTGCGGCGATGGCATGCCTTTGTGCACTATGCGCCGAATCTCCTCACAACCCTTGGCATCCTTGGCACCTTCATCGGAATTGTCATTGGCCTGCTTGATTTCAAAGTGGCAAGCAATGCCGAGATTCAGGCGAGTATTGGCCCACTGCTTGATGGCCTGAAGACGGCGTTCATCACCAGTCTGGCCGGGATGACGCTGGCCATTGCCTTCAAGGTTCTTGAAAGCACCGGGTGGTTGTACATCGGTCACAAAGAGGAGATTCCGGATAGCGTAGGGCCAGAAGATATTCACTCGGAGTTGCAGCAGCAGCGTAAGGCACTGGAGAAGTTGGCGCATTCCATCGCAGGGGAAGAGGACGCCACGTTGATCAGCCAGATTCGCCTGTTTCGATCAGACCAGAGGGACGCCCTAAAAGAGCAGAAGGATGTGCTATCGAAGCAGGCGGAATATCAGGAACTGATCGCAAAAGTTGCCAAGCATCAGGTCAAGCGCTTCGATGAGTTCAACAATGAACTTTGGAAGAAGCTCGACGATTTTGCGGAGATGCTCTCGAAATCTGCCACCGAACAGGTGATTTCCGCACTCAAGGAAGTCATCAGTGATTTCAATAAGAACCTCACGGAACAATTTGGCGAGAACTTCAAAGAGCTGAATGCCGCTGTCGCCAAGCTTGTGGAGTGGCAGGAAAACTATCGCCAGCAGCTGACTGAAATGCGTGAACAATACGCGCAGGGCGTGCAGGCAATCACGACCACTGAAGCGTCAGTTGCAAAGATTAGTGAGGAATCGCAGCAAATCCCGGTTGCGATGGGAGAGCTGAAAACCGTTCTGACGACCACGCAGCATCAGTTGGATGAGTTGCAGCGTCACCTGGAAGCCTTCCGGGATATGCGCGACCGTGCGGTCGAGGCGGTGCCGCAGATTCAGGCGCAGATGGATGCGATGGCCAAGGATGTCGCTACGGCTGCCAAAGACGCTGGGGAACAGATCATGACGGCCAGCCAGGCGGTGAATCTGGCAATAGTCGAAGGAGCCAAGGAATTCGAGGATCGGGTGAACCGCACCAATGAGGGACTGGTGAGTGCCTCAGACCAGCTGGCGAACAACAGCGAGAAGATTCGAGAGCAGTTGGCAGACACTGTCAGCGATATCAACGCCCAAGTCCGAGAGATGGTGGCTGCGGTTAAAGAGAATACCGAGCAGGTCGGGCAGACGTTTACCGAAGCCAATCGTAATCTGGAGAGCAACATCAAGGAAGTTCAGTTCCAGGTTACCGATTCCATCGAGACGATGCAGAAGCGGTTGGAAAAGTCGCTAGAGGACGTGTTCCAGCAGCAATCCAATGCGCTCGGCAAGACGTTCAACGCCATGGACGATGAAGTCCGCAAGGTTGTTGGTACGACCGGGGAAGCGGTCAACAAGCAGCTCGAGGCCATGGATACGGCGATGCAGCAGGAGCTTGAGCGTGTTATCACGGTGCTCGGCCAGCAGTTGGCGGCAATCACTCGCCGGTTCACGGAAGACTACTCGGCGTTGACCGAGAAGATGGCAGAAGTGGTGGGGGAATCTCGGCGCTTTGGTCGTGGTGACCGCTGATGAGTCAGTTATCCAAAGTTTTCGGCCAGTCTCGCTCAGGCGGAGAGGGGGAAGGGGCGCATTGGTTGTCCGTTTCAGACCTGATGGCCGGGCTGATGATGGTTTTCCTGTTCATCGCTATAGCCCTCATGCTGAACGCGAATCGCGAGCGCGACAAGATCAAGGAAGTCGCCGTTGCCTATCAGCAGAATCAGGTTGATATCTTTAAGGCGCTGATCAGTGAGTTCAGCAAAGACCTCGAACGATGGGATGCGAATATTGACCGGGATACCCTGTCGTTTGAGTTTCAGTCTCCCGAGGTGCTTTTTGAAACGGGTGACACGGATATAAGGCCGCTCTTTCAGGAAATTCTTAACAATTTCTTTCCCCGCTACATCCAGACCTTGAGCCGATTTCGCGACTCGGTAAATGAGATTCGCGTGGAGGGGCATACCAGCAGTGAATGGAATAACAAGGTATCAGCGACTGAGGCCTACTTTTTGAACATGGCGTTGTCGCAGGGCCGGACACGCTCTGTACTGCGATATGTTTACGAATTGCCGACGATTGATGCGGACAGGCCTTGGGTGCAAAGAACATTCGCGGCTGTTGGTTTTTCATCGTCGCATCTCAAGATGGGGGAAAATGGTGAAGAGGATAGTGCGGCTTCCCGACGGGTAACTTTTCGAGTGATTACGAACTCTGAAACACAAATCCGCAAGATTCTGGAGGATCGCTGATTTGAAGCTCAGGGTCGACTTCAGCGCGCTAGAAGCAGCAGTCAGGCGGATGGGAGCTACGCCTGTCGCGTTCAGTGTGCACGTCGCGACCCGTCCGCTGGACAAAATTGACGCCGAGTTGGCCAAGGGCATCGAATTGCCCGACCTCGAAGACGTTGAATTGTCCGGAGGTCTGCTGTCGTACAAAGGGAGGCAGATTCTTCTCTACATCCGTAGTCACGACGGCAAGGTCCAGGCGGCATTAGCGGACGGGAAGAAGGGCAATAAGTTCCATGTTGCTGATTGCAAGACTCTGCAGACTATGCGATCCCGAGGCAGGTTCGAGCGATACGTCGTTACGAACAAGCTCGATGGGTCGTTTCACATCGAAGGCAAGGACTGGAAGACCGGTGCCCAGGAAGAGGGGGAAGCCCGGCTTTGGGTCTGTCAGAACTGCCTCAAGCAGCTGAACTACAAAGGTGCGAATTACGGTGGCGCTTACGAGCAGGCCAAAGATTTCGATATCGAAGAGTTCTTCGCCAACTACAGCTCCTACTTTCGTTATCTACCCACCCGTAACGCAGAGGATGGCGAGTCAGAAAACTACACCGATGATTGGAATGAGGTTTCCCGTAAATACAAAGAAGCTCGAAACCTCTCCTGCGAGGCCTGTGGCGTTGACCTGACAGCGCACAAAAATCTGTTGCATGTGCACCATGTCAATGGGGTCAAGAGCGATAACAAGCAATCGAACCTGCGAGCGCTGTGTCTGTCCTGCCACCGGGAGCAGCCGTCACATGGCCATATGTTCGTTTCTCACAAAGATACCCAAACCATCACTCGCTTACGTAGAGAGCAGGGGCTGCTCAAGTCAGGCGATTGGAAAAAGGCGTCCAGTCTATGCGATCCGGCATTGCAGGGGGTTCTCGATGCATGCAGTCGTGCCCGGTGCCCGGTACCGGAAGTCGGGTTGGATATACAGAATGCGAAAGGCTTAGTAGTGGGAACCCTTGAGTTGGCATGGGAGGCTGCTCGCGTCGGCGTGGCGATTTCAGAAGAGGATAGAGACGCAGCAAAAAAGGCCGGATGGACCGTTTGGGAATCAGTCGGAATCATTAACGACACCAATCGGTTTTGCGAAAAGCTGCAACAGTGTCATCCGGTGAGACAGCGCTGATGAAAGGATACAGATGATGATCCCCGGACTATTGGCGCACGATGTAGCTGAATCCCTTCGCGAGTTCATCGAGACAGGCTACGAAACAGATGCCTGGCCGTTTTCTGGTAAGTTTGAGCGGCTCGTTCGAGGGTATGGCTCGCCGGGTAATCATGGCGAGGCGTTCATCAGGGGGCCTTACGTTTCGCTCAGCCTGCCGTTTCTGAAGACGACCCAACGCCTGGAACTGTTCAGTGGCAACCGGCATGGCAAGCCCGTGTAGTTCGATAAAATTCAGTTGTTTACGCTGAAATCGAACAAGGCTTTGCCCGTGACAGAATGTACCCAAGAGTCGTTTGCCTTCCCACCCTGTCAACGCCGCCGCGTTGAAGCCCGATTTGAAGGTGGCGACATCACCAGTGACGGCGGTGTGTTGTTGTTGCAGCAGGTCGATCGGCGGTTGGGGCTGAACCGTGCGATTGCCGATGTCATCAAGGATCCCCGTCACCAAGCCAGCTGTCAGCACGATCGGCTGAGGTTGCCGCGCAAGCGGCTATATGGCATGGCCCTGGGCTACGAGGATTTCAATGACCACCAAACGTTGCTTCCACTTGTTGGTTATGAGGCTGGCGCTCTCAAGCGCCGGGGGCGGTTGTGGGGGAGGGGGAGTTGGCTTGGGTCGAGCACAAAGCAGTCCTCTTGTTGGATTACCAGAAGGAAGAGAACCAAGCGGTTTTCGAGCAGTTGGGCTGGCAGGTGTTTGCCGTCGATACCGACATGGAAATGATTAAAAACATTCTAGGAGTCGAGTAATGGCGGATGTACGTGTAGGATTTTCAGACGCATTCTTTTTGGCGTTGACCAAGCTCCCTCCTGGTATCCAGGCAAAAGTCAATAAGCTGGTTTTGAAGTTTCAGTCTGATCCGGAGTCCTCCGGTCTCAATTACGAGAAGCTGAACGCGGCCAAAGACGGCAGTATGCGGTCATTGCGAGTCGACCAGGCCTACCGTGTCATCCTTGCTGCGCCTCAATCAGGCAATGTCTACCTGTTCTTATGGGTTGATCATCATGACAAGGCCTACGATTGGGCCACTCGTCATACATGCCAGATCAATCCTAATACTGGCACTATTCAGCTCTACACGCTGGAGATAGAAACAGTCGACGCGGAGCACATCGAACCCAAAGTCGATGTGGGGGCAGCACCGGTATTCGAGAAACTGAAGGACAGGCATCTACAGAAGCTGGGGGTGCCTGACGATCGCTTGTCGATGGTGCGCGAAGTCACCAGTGAGGACAAGTTGGATCAAATCCAGGAGTTGCTCCCGAACGAGGCCTATGAGGGGCTTTTTCTTTACCTGGCAGGGGAGTCCTACGAATCGATTATTGCTGAACGCGAGGTCGACGAAGCCGCTCAATATGACGTTGCCAACTTCGCGGAGGCCTTGGAACGAGTTCAGTCACAAGCAAGGTTCGTCGTGCCCAAGGACGAGCAGGAGTTGACTGAAATGCTCAACGCCAGCATGGACAAATGGAGGGTCTTTTTGCATCCATCTCAGCGTCGACTGGTCAATGGCGACAAGAATGGTGCGACCCGTGTGCTGGGGGGGGCCGGTACCGGTAAGACCGTCGTTGCCATGCACCGGGCAAAGTGGTTAGCGCAGCACTCTCTGGATGGCGACAAGAAGATATTGTTCACGACGTTCACCAAGAATCTTGCCATCGACATTGCGCAAAATCTGCGGCGAATCTGCACGCCTGAACAGATGCAGAGGATTGAAGTAGTGAACCTTGATCGTTGGGTTCAGCAGTTCCTGAGAGTGAACGCGTACGACTACGAGGTGGTATTCGATAGCTCTCGTTTGAATTCTCACTGGCGTAGGGCGATTTCGGAGAAGCCGCCAGAATTGGATTTGCCAGATTCTTTTTTTCAGGAGGAATGGCAACAGGTTATTCAACCGCAGGCCTGCCTAACTCTGAATGATTACAAGCGTGCATCGAGAACGGGGCGGGGAACGCGCTTGAGTCGAGAGCAGCGTGTTCAGATATGGACGGTGTTCGAGGAATATCGTCGTCAGTTGAATCGGAATCGTCAGAAGGAAACTGACGACGCATACCGTGACGCTGCTCAGTTGATCCGGGAACAAGAACTTTCTTTGCCCTATGCGTCAATCATCGTCGACGAAGCGCAGGACATGGGAAACCAGGCTTTCCACCTACTGCGCGTCATCGTTCCGGAAGGAAAGAACGACTTGTTCATAGTGGGAGATGCGCACCAACGTATCTATGGTAGAAACAAAGTGGTGCTTAGTCGTTGTGGTGTCAACATTCGTGGACGGTCGCGAAAGCTGAAGATCAACTACCGTACGACGGACGAGATACGGAAATGGGCAGTGGCATTGCTGGATGGTCGAGAAATCGATGATTTGGATGATGGACAAGACGACAACAAGCTTTACAAGTCACTTACACATGGTGCACCTCCGGTCATCGAGCGTTTCGATAATTCTGAGCAGCAAGCACAATTCATCCATGCGCTTTTGGAGAAAGGCGACATTGCGGCGGGGGCTACGTGCGTAGTGGCTCGAACAAACAAGGAAGTTGCAACCACCAAAGATCATTTGGAAGGGTTGGGGGTTAAGACCTCTGTGATCAAGCATGACGCGGCTGAAGACGAAAGCGACGATGTCCTCAAGTTGGCGACTATGCACCGTGTGAAAGGGCTGGAGTTCGACCAGGTTATTTTGGCATCAATGAATGCTGGGTTGGTGCCGCTGCCGCTGGCCCTGCAGAATAAAGGCGATCAGGTGTCGCTGGACAAGGCGGAGACTGAAGAACGTTCTTTGGTTTATGTAGCGATTACACGTGCTCGGAAGAGTAGCTTCGTTCTTAGCTACGGACAGCCATCATCCTGGTTGTGAAGCCGGATTGGTCAGAAATTAACATGGCTATGGCACGACAGAATTGGAACTCAGGAAATACTGCTGCGTGACTTCTCTCCGGTGTTGAGGCACCGGAGCAAGGCCTGAGGCCTGTAATGCTCGCGGAAGGGGTTTTGATCTGTCCAGTTAGGCAATCGTTCAAAGCCGGATTGCAGTAGGCCAAGTATCGACGGCAGTGACACACGGCGCATGTTGTGTAGGCCCTTGGTGAGTCGTGTCACCATGGCCTGATCCAGAGGCTTTGGCGTCAACTCCCCGATGTCTGCCTCAATGCGTTCTTTTTCAGCTGGGTTATCCCGTAATTCGTAGCTGCGGACAAGCTGCCAAGCTAACTTCGCCTGCCAGGTTAGAGGCCCGGGTTGCTCTCGTTCCGTGCTCTGCGTGCGGCATCCCGGTTTGGCAATAGAACAGCAATCTCGGGAGCGGGCTGGAGGCCGGGCGGCAATCGATCCTTTCCAATCAGGTGGGTCCGGCTATCGGTACAGCTCGGTCACGATAGCGTCCTTTGGGCAGGTTGTTTTTGCGCGGTCTATGATTGCCGACTGCGCTGTTTACCCTAAGGTGCAGCGAGATGGAGAAACAATAGTCCGTATTGATGGATATTGGACAGTGAGGATCATGACGTTTCCGTTCAGGATATATCTGCACAAAGCGCTATTAGCCGCGATCTACATGTGCATCGGCGCCGCGTTCGCATTCATCGCCGCATTCGCCCTTTACCTGGATAGCAGGGCTGATCTGGATGTCTGGCACATGGCAGA
>JAGQPR010000384.1 GCA_020426625.1 Planctomycetales bacterium | reverse complement strand
GGTCAGACTCCCCTGGAATCTGAGCGTGCAGTAAGAAAGTTGCCACCATTCTTCCTGTTGCTCTTTATTCCCTTTTTTCTGTTCACTGGGGCAGTGATTGGTATCTACGCTCAACCTCCAGCGTTGCGTGCCTTTCTGAAACTGACGGGGCTGAAACCTGGAGGTGGGACGCGATCGCCGATCGCGGTGCCGGTCGAAGAAGTCCGTGAGGCACCGCGTCAGCAGTCGACCATTCGTAGTGTGGTCGCTCTTGGCAGACTCTTGCCGGAAGGCAAAGTCATTACTATTTCGCCACCTTTTGGGGCTGGCGATGCTCGCATCGAAGAAATCAAAGTTGCTGTGGGTAGTCATGTGGAGCGTGGAGAAATGCTGGCGTTCCTAGATAATCGCGGCAGTCTGCAATCTTCCCTTGAGTCAGCCGAGGCAAACGTAGCCCTGCATCGTTCGACCCTGGAACAAACGCGTTCGGCGGTGGGAGCCAGCCTGCGAGAAGCACAAGCCGCCTTGGATCGGGCCATTGCTGGTGAAGCGTTGGCCATGCGCGACCTGGAGCGATTAAAACCGCTGAGGGCAAAAGGTGCTGTATCTCAAGCCGAATTGGATCAAGCGGTAGCCCTCCACCGGCAATCTACCGAGGACGTTGCCAAGGCCAAGGCTACCGTCACGCGATTCGATTCTCAAGATGTGGAAAGCCAACCGGATGTCGCCGTCGCTGCGAGAAAGCTGGATGCTGCCATTGCCGACTTGAATCACGCTAAACGCGACTTGGCGAAAGGTATTGTCACAGCGCCAGTGACGGGCACAATTCTCGACATCCACGCCAGGCCGGGTGAAAAGCCCGGACCTGAAGGCATTCTGGACATAGGCAATGTCCAGCGGATGACGGCGGAATTGGAAGTATATCAATCGGAAATCAGCTTCGTCCGCATTGGACAACCCGTTGAATTGACTGCAGATGCGTTGGCCGCTCCACTTTATGGCCTGGTCAGTGAAATTGGCTTTTCCGTCGAACGTCAAACAACAATTCGCGACGACCCTGCCGCGAATACCGATGCCCGCGTAGTCCGCGTTACAGTGCTTTTGGACGATGATTCCTCGGAGCGTGCCTCGCGGCTGACCAATCTGGAAGTCACCGGCAGGATCTCAGTTGAGGAGTCCCAGTGAGCAACTTGATGATGCGATTGCTGGGGCGAATACCGCTTGGTTGGCTACAGCTAGTCTCCAATAAACTGAGATTCGCTGCTGCTGCTTCCGGTGTTGGCTTCGCATGTATCTTAGTATTCGTACAGCTGGGGATGATGGGAGCGTTTAGCGACGCGACTCGCCTTTCCTACAGTGGCTTCCGGGCTGACATAATGATCTCGGCTTCGGATTCCCACGAACTTTTCGATGGCTCGAATGTCGCTCGGCGACGGATGTATCAAGCCTTGGCGGTACCAGGGGTGCAACAAGCTTGCCCACTATTTGTCGGAATGACTCCCTGGCAGCAGGCTGATGGTAGCACAGTCGAATTCCGGACACTGGGCATTGATCCGGAACTCGATTCCTTCTTTGGGCCCGAAATGGGCGACATCGAAGCTCTCAAGCTTGGTAACAGTGCATTGGTCGATCGCCACGCGCGTGGCTTACAGCCAGATCTTTTGTCGCACGTGACACGAGAACAGCCCCTGAAATTCGAAGGCCTGGGGCAACAGTTGTCGATTGTCGGAACGGTATCATTCGGTGGCGGCTTCGCTGGCGACGGGTTCATGTTTGTCTCGAATCAAACATTCATGCGTCTCTTCGCTTCCAGATTCTCTGGCGCCCCCAATCATATTCTGCTGCGAGTTGCACCAGGTGAGGATGTCGACGTCGTCGCGCGACGTGTACGCCAAGCCCTGGAGGTTCCGTCTTTACAAATTCGTTCCTTGGCCCAAGCGATCGAACAAGACGTGAAGTACCAAACTACAGTTCGCCCGACGGGACTGATCTTCGGTTTTGGCGTGGCAATCGGCATTGTGGTGGGTATTGTCATCGTCTACCAAATTCTGTCTACGGATGTGGCTGACCACTTGCGCGAGTACGCTACCTTCAAGGCGATGGGTTACAGCCAAGGTTATTTTCGCAGCGTCATAATTGAAGAGGCGATCATCTTGGCAGTGGCCGGTTTTTTTCCCGCTTTGATTGCATCGCTGACTATCTACGCGGTGATGGCCAAGGCTACTGGATTGCCGATTGAGATGGGGCCCGATCGCGCTTTGCTTGTCCTGGTGGGTACCGTTGCCAGCTGCTCTCTGTCAGGCATGATTGCGATGCGCAAACTGGCTACAGCCGATCCGGCAGATCTTTTCTGAAAGGCGCGTAGCGACAGTGACTGCAATGACGGGGCCTATAACGGTCGATTCGCTCAACCACTGGTTTGGGAACGGGGAGGCCCGCATCCAAGCGCTGTTCGACATCAATTTGGAGATACAGCCAGGGAAACTTACCATCCTGATGGGCCCGTCCGGTTCGGGCAAGACCACGCTGTTAACCCTGATCGGCTGCTTGCGCGAGGTGCAGGACGGAAACGTCATGTTACTGGGAAAGCCCTTGCGGGGTGCGACTCCCAAACAGTACAACTTGCTGCGTCGGCGTCTGGGGTTTATCTTCCAGGCACACAACTTGCACCAGAGTTTGACGGCGATGCAAAACGTTCGCATGGGACTAGAATTGCACAAGTCGGCTAATACGGCTGAATTCGATCGAGCCTGTGCCCACCTGCTCACACAGCTTGGCCTAGGTCAACGGCTCGATTACTTGCCTGCCAAGCTGTCCGGTGGGCAGAAGCAACGTGTAGCCATAGCTCGGGCACTGGTGGGAAATCCAGCCATTGTCTTTGCCGATGAACCGACGGCTGCCTTGGATAAAGAGTCGGGACAAAAGACGGTAGAATTGCTCAAGCGATTGGGCCAAGTCCGTGGGACTACCACCGTGATGGTTACTCACGACAACCGCATTCTCGATCTAGCCGACCGCATACTGAGGCTTGAAGATGGCCGCATCGTCCATGACACCGCTTCGACAATTCATCGCCCTTGATCTGCCTGCGAAGAACTCTTTTTGCATAGCATATTCGCCGTGTGAGCCAGCGAAGAGGGAACATGAAAACTGAACGAGCTGGCACAGGTGCATCTAGCTGCAAAACGGGGGCCAGACGGGCAGCGTTGCGCAACCGGAGAGAACAGTTTGAGCTCGCTGACCAAGTGTTTTGCTTGGCGATTCACTTACCCGAGAAGTTCTTTACAAACGTTATTCGTTTATTGATCAAACCTTGCGAATAACACGCTGCCTGATGTTATCTCGAAGTGCTTGCTGGAGCGGAAGAACAACACGGTACGCGGCAAGCGTGTGCTACAATAGAGATTGTGGCTTATTCCAAGGGTTTAACGAAGTCGGTTCGGAAGATGGACAAACCTGCTGAAATATCCGCGAATCCATGTTTCGGCTGGAGCGAGGGACTAAGCTGTCTCGGCATTCTTCGCCAGTGGTCTTTAAGTGTTTTGCTGGCTAGCAGCTTTTTCATCTGTCACGTTGTGACGCAAACTGGGGGGGTGGCTTCCGAGCCAACAACCAGCCAACTGACCGACGATGAACTGGAGTTTTTCGAGAAGTCAGTCCGCCCATTACTTATTAGATACTGCTACGATTGCCACGGAGAGAGCGAACAAAATGGCCACCTGCGGTTGGATAGTCGCTCGGGCTGGCAGTTGGGTGGCGACTCCGGCCCCGCGCTGAAACCGGGCGAAACAAATTCGAGCTTGATATGGCAAGCTGTGCAGTACCAAGACCCAGATCTGCGCATGCCACCGGACGCGCGGCTGCCTGACGCGGCGCTCGCAGTCCTACATCGCTGGATCGAAATGGGAGCTCCCGACCCGCGGACAGGGCCAGCCACGTCGGCTTCCCCATCCTCTGCTCTTTCGGCCCGTGGACTCACTATTGCCGACTCAGCATCCCACTGGGCGTTTCAGCCCCTGAATGCTGTAGAAGTCCCACAAGTCCACCAGCGCCAGTGGTTGCAAACTCCGCTGGATGCGTTTGTCTTGCATCGTCTCGAAGAGGCGGGTATTGCTCCCGCTCCACCTGCCCCACGAGTAGAATTGATCCGCCGGGTGACGTTTGACTTGATCGGTTTGCCGCCCACTCCGGAGGAAGTCGATCGGTTTGTCCATGACCCAATGCCAGATGCCTACACGCGCCTTGTGGATCGGTTGCTGGCATCTCCTCATTTCGGCGAACGATGGGGCCGGCACTGGCTCGACGTGGCTCGTTATGCTGACTCCAATGGCCTTGATGAGAACTTGGCTTACGGGAACGCCTGGCGTTATCGCGATTATGTGATCCAAAGTTACAACGAGAACAAGCCATTCGATCAATTTGCAATCGAGCAGATTGCTGGTGACTTGTTGCCGACCGCCGACCGCAGCACCAAGACAGCGACAGGATTCCTAGCTCTCGGGGCCAAAGTACTAGCGGAGCCAGACCGAGACAAGCTGGTCATGGATACTGTTGACGAGCAGATCGACACCTTCGGGAAAGCCTTTTTGGGACTAACGCTCGGTTGTGCTCGCTGCCACGATCACAAATTCGATCCAATCTCCCAAGACGACTACTACGCGCTAGCTGCAATTTTCAAAAGCACACGGACGTTTGGCGACACGGCGCAAGGTGCCATCAAGCACTGGTACGAACACTCTTTTTCAACGGAAAGTGAACGTTCAGCGTTGTCGGAAATCGACAAGCAGATCCAAGCCAAACAAGCGGAAGCCAGTCGTTTCAAGTCCAAAACCATGAGCGAGCTTCGCAACGCAGCCGTTCAGCGAGTTGCGGACTACTTGACCATTGCAGCTCAATTCCAACCTTCGGCAAGCTTGAATGAGATTGCTGCTCTGGCTGAGCCGCTGAATTTGCATCCTCGCATTTTGTACCACTGTCGCCTGTATCTCGCTTATCATCCCAACGACCCTTTCACCCAGTGGTGGCAGGAATCGGTCGCTCAAATGTCCAGCGCCGACTTGATACGAAGTAAGATTGAACATTTGTTTGCTCCAGATTCCTTGGACGAAACCGTAGAGCCATCGCTCGTCGAACTGCGAGAACACGCTAGGAAACTACTTGGCGATGCCACGGGACTGATTGCCGTACCACCGCAACCGGAGTTTGCTTTTTCAAAAGCTGATTTGGAAACATACTACCGCCTGATGGAGAGTGCGCGAAAGCTGGAAAGTGCGTCAGCTGACGAGAATGCGGCAATGGGAGTATGCGATGGTGAAATCCTAGCCAATTTGCCAGTACACATTCGCGGCAGCCATCGCAATCTGGGCCATGCCGTCCACCGGGGCTTACCTAAAGCTTTGCAAGCAGGTTCATCAACCTTGATCTGGCCACGGCATCAGAGCGGTCGGCTGGAGCTGGCTCGTTGGATGGTGTATTCGCAACAGGCTCTGGCAGCTCGAGTTTATGTCAATCGAGTTTGGCGTTGGCAATTCGGCGGTGGATTGGTTGCGACGACGGAGAACTTCGGACTCTTAGGCAGTCAGCCAGCGGATCCAGCACTCTTGGACTGGTTGGCAATCGAGCTGATCGAATCGGGCTGGTCTAACAAAGACTTGCTGCGAAAGATTGTGTGTTCCAGTACGTATCAGATGTCCACGTCACACCCACAGCTGACTTTAACCACGGCTATCGACCCTAACAATCAATTGCACTGGAAGCATCGGTTGCGGCGACTTGAGGCAGAGGAAATCCGCGACTCGATTCTCGCCGTAGCGGGACGACTCGATCGCAAGCTGGGTGGCAAAACGATCCCCTTGCGAAATAGACAATTTGTTTTCAATCACACCTCCGTGGACCACACCAGATATGAGAGTACGCGTCGCGCGGTCTATCTGCCAATCGTACGCAACAATTTGTATCCGTTGTTTGAGCAATTCAATTATCCGGACCCCACGATGCCCACGGGAAATCGATCGGCAACAACCGTCGCTCCGCAAGCCTTGCTACTGATGAACGATGAACTAGTCCTCGATAGTGCGGCTGCATTTGCTGACCGCGTTCAAAGGGAATATTCGCAACAGGATCAACGGTTAGACTTCGCTTACCAACTCGCGCTTGGTCGTTTGCCCTCTAGTCGCGAGCGGGCGGACGCCATGGTTTTTCTGGGCACATCGGGGAATAAGAGCAAGCAGAGCCGGAGCGACCAGCACACTTCGACCTGGACGTTGCTATGCCAAAATCTGTTGATGTGCAACGAGTTCATGTATGTACGCTAGCCACATTGCAAATGGATGAATTGATGGATGCACCCTCCGCCCACGAACTCGCCTCACGCAGACGGTTTTTGCAGCACTCAGCGATCGGTTTTGGTAATTTGGCTCTCTTGAGCCTTTTGGCCGAACCAGCCCGAACGGACGAATTCTCCCGAACAAACTCGCTGGTTGCTAAGCCGCCGCAATTTGCCGCCAGAGCCAAACGCGTCCTATTCTTGTTCATGAAAGGCGGGCCATCACATGTAGATACCTTCGACCCCAAGCCGTTGTTGGATAGGGATCATGGCCGGCCGCCTCCCTTTGACTTGCCTACGGTCACTTTTGCCAAGCAAGGCAATCTGCTCAAGTCACCGTGGAAGTTTAAACAGTACGGTGAAAGTGGGTTGCCGGTAAGCGAGTTGTTTCCGCATGTCGCGCAGCATGTCGATGACCTATGCATTCTGCGTTCCGTTCACGGCACCAATCCGGCGCACGGTGGGGCCTTGTTGAAACTGCATACCGGCAGCGACCAATTCGTGCGTCCCAGCATGGGGTCATGGCTGGTTTACGGATTGGGAACGGAAAACGAGAACCTGCCGGCGTTCGTGACAATCTGTCCAACGTTGGCCCACGGCGGTGTCAACAACTGGGGCACCGCGTTCTTGCCGGCGCATTGCCAGGGCACGCCGATCGGTAACGCAAGTTTGCCGGCGCTGGCGGCAAAGGTGAAGCACATTCGCAACGAGCGGATTGAATCCGGTTTGCAACGCCGACAATTGGATTTAATTGCCCAGATGAATCGCGAACACTTGGCGGTTGTGGGCGGTGACCAGACGCTCGAGGGGCGATTGAATTCGTTTGAACTGGCATTTCGCATGCAGACGGCGATGCCCGAGATCCAGGACCTGTCATCGGAATCACAGGCGACGATGCATTTGTATGGGATCGATGATCCGGTCACGGAAGATTTCGGGCGTCAATGTTTGATGGCGCGGCGGTTTCTTGAGCAAGGTGTCCGGTTTGTCCAGGTCACCCACAGCGACAGTGTCGTTCAATGGGACCAGCATTCCGGTCTGTACCAAGGGCATACCAAGAATGCGGCCGAAGTCGACCGACCGATCGCGGGATTTCTTTCGGATCTGAAAACGCGAGGGTTGCTGGAAGACACCTTGGTTTTGTGGGGCGGCGAATTCGGACGCACGCCGACGGCCCAGGGCAATAATGGCCGCGATCACAATCCCCATGGATTCACGATGTGGATGGCCGGAGGCGGCGTCAAGGGAGGCTATGCGTACGGAGCGACGGATGAATACGGATACTATGCGCTCGAAAACAAGATGCACGTTCACGATCTGCACGCAACGATCCTGCATTTAAT
>JAGQPR010000383.1 GCA_020426625.1 Planctomycetales bacterium | reverse complement strand
CTGTGCGCTAGCTAGCACGCGGTTTTTGAAGGAACCGCAGGCTAGCGCGCTAGAGGCTGATGTGGTATCGGAATTACGATTTGTGACACTACAGCCGCATGCCGCAGGCTTCGAGCAGAGCCGTTTGCACGTCCAGGTCGTGTTCATAGCCGAAATCAGCGGACTTTTCACCTCGTATGATTCGCGCCATGTCTGCAGCATCCGCTACGTATCGTGTAAACTTGGGAAAGCTGAGTTCTTGATAACCTCGGACATAGCCTTCCGGCGGTTCGGCAAGCGCGACACGCGCTGATGGATTGTCCAGGGGCTGGATGTGAAAAGTCCCGTTGGTTCCGCAGACTGCCAAGTGACGCCTGCTGAATCCTTCTACTTCTAATGCAGTCGATTTGACTGTTGCAGTGGCTTGCGGATATTCGAAAACCGCAAGCATGTTGTCAAGCAACCTGTCTTCTATAATTGCCGAGTGACGAGGATAGGGGACCACGCGAGTTGGCTTGCCCAGCACACCCAAAACTAAGTCGATGATGTGGCACCCCAATTCGAACATCATGCCACCCTGATACTCAGCTAGCTCGCGTCTGGCGGACGGTGGAACGACCTTACTCATCACCGTGTGGACTTCAAACACCTCGCCCAACCATCCCTGTTGCAAGAATTGACGCAGTAGCAAAACGGCTGGATTGTAACGGTACATGTATCCCATCTGAACAAGTAGCTGCTTCTCCGCGGCCGTTGCCAGCAATCGCCGATATTGCGACAACGACTGTCCAGCTGGCTTGTCTAAGTGGACATGCATACCTGCAGTAATACATGCTTCTGCGGCATTCAGCAAATCTCGCACGCGGGTTTCCACCAAGACAGCTTGCAAGTCGGGATAATTCAGCAACTGATCCTGCGACATCCACGGCAAGCCGCGAAACGCTGGCTGCTCAGCAGCTTGTTGACGTAGGGCTTCATCGGGTTCCACGATGCCAACCACTTCGTAGTCCGCAGACGATCGATAGACGGACAATTTCGATGCATGCGCGTGTCCAACCCCAATCTGTCCAATTCTGATCTTTCCCGGAGCAGCATGAGCAACTCGCTGCAGCGAACCGATTGCTGCAACGCCAGCTGATGCAACCAAGAAATCTCTTCTGCTTGATGGCGGCAATTTTTCGTCTCCAAAATCCAGGGTTGGTGCTCAAGTGCCCGGCACAACATTCCAAGGCTGTCGGGCCAGGCGTGTGACTAGTGCGTTTGCGGACGCGCTATTGGTAATCGTTTCGCTTTCCGCATCCCAGAGAATTTTCTCGTTGGTCCGATACGCGATATTAATCAAGTGAGGAATGATGCAGGAACGATGGCCAATTTCAACATCCGCCGTGGGTGTGCCTCGCGTTCTGATGCATTCGATAAAGTTAGCAACATGCAAATCGGTGCGATCAGCCCCTTGGGCAAAGTTTCGCGCCAGCGCGCCGTCCACATACTTACCGATTCCCGCCGACTGGTAGGCAGCCCGCTGCGCCGCAAATTCGGCTGCTCGCGGGGCGGCGGTGTTGGTCTCCGGATAAACATCAAAGCCAATTCGATCGATGATAATCACACCTTTCGTTCCGTAGATTGCAACTCCGTGCGGTCGGTCCTCGTCGCCGTTCATTCGGTAATACTTGGCTCCTGGCGTGCGCCCACCCACACCATGACCGCTAGTCTGTATGCCTTCGTAGCTCATGGTGAAATTGGGGAATTGGACGGTCGCCTGAATCACGTCTGGTGTGTCACCTGGTTCTTCCAGATAGCGACCACCAGAGGCGCTGGCGGAAATCGGATTGGGTTCGCCCAACAGTTGTCGCATCGAGTCGAACCGATGAGCGCCATAGTCCGCGACATAACCTCCAGCGTAGTCGTAAAAATTGCGAAAAGTGCCCAAGAATCGCGCTCGCTCATACGGTACCATCGCGGCCGGGCCACAGTAAAAATCCCAATCTAGCGCTGCAGGCTTGGCCTGCAGATACGAACTGGTCGATGCACCGAATGAGAACACGGGTCTTTTGCGATTCATGTAGTTCCAGATCCGCACGAAATGCACATCCCCCAAGCCTCCCTCTCGAATCATCGCAGCTGCCTCCGCGAAATGTGGTGCAGAACGATGCTGCGTGCCAGTTTGAAGCACCCTATTGTTCTCCCTGGCCGCGTCGACCAACGCTCTCCCCTCGCAGATGTTGTGTGTAAGAGGTTTCTCGACGTAAGCATCTTTGCCCGCTAGACAAGCCAGGTAAGCTGGAATTGCATGCCAATGATCCGGCGTCGCCACATGCACTGCATGGACATCTTTCCGATCCAGCACGTGGCGAAAATCCGCATAGACTTTTCCTGCATTGCCCCACGAAGACTGCTGCGCACGCCCAGCATTGACATCGTATACGTCTGCCAGCGCGACGTATTTAGTATTCGGGACGTCCGCCATCATTTTGGCAACGCCCTGCCCGCGGCCTCCGCATCCAATCAGGGCTAATTGAACTCGCTCGTTGGCACCTGCAATCTGGGCATAAGATCTTGCGCTCAAGGCGGTTTGCCCTGCAGCAGCGGCCACACCTAGGAGAAAGTTGCGTCGCCGATTCATTGTAAACCTCCAAGTCGTAACTCAGTTACATTTCGCCATCTCAACACAGGTAATAATGGACGGCACCCGTCCGCTTACGACAGCCTCCCGCTTGGGAAGGGGATGCTCTCTTACGCGTCACGGCTCACGCATTGTGAGCCGCAGGCCGTAAGGCACCGGGTTCTTAACACGTGAGCACGGGCCGAAAGTTCCACCGGTAGTGCGTTTGATGGCGAATCACCTGTTTGAATCTTCCCTACTCTTACGCCCAGCAAATCAAGGAACCCGCCACTCACGCCTCACGGCTCGCTTTATTTCTCGATCGGAAAGTGAAATTCACTCACGGGCTGACCGTAAACATCGCGATGCTGCAGGGTCAAATTGGGCTGATCGTCGGTGTACTCGAGTTTCCCGCTGAGAAAACCAGCCTTGACTCTGAGGAATCGATGGACAGGTCGTACGTCACCTTCCTTCCAACCCAACTGGTGTTTTTCACTGCCCGGACCGCAGCCGAATTCCCACAGCCCCGTCGTTTCGTCCACGGACGCGTATTGCCAGTGACGATCTCCACAAAAGACTATCAGATCATCGAAATTACTAAAGAAGTCTCGTATTTCATCGCCCTCGTAAACAAAGTTCTCGTTTGCATGATTGTCATGTTTGTTGTTTCGATCCGGACCTACAATCGGAGTTGGACTAAAAATCAACTTAAACTTGGCCGATGACTTGCGCAATGTGTCAAACAACCATGCCTTTTGTTCCTTGCCCAAAATAGTCTTGTCCGGGCCATCGGGCATGCTGTTGGGGCTGCGGTAATCGCGACCTTCCAACAACCAAATCTGCACATCTTTGCCCCAGGAAATCGTGTGGTAGCGCGGGGAGCGACTGGGAAACTGCTCTTCGTTGAACAGTTGTACGCCTTCCTCGAACGTAACCGCTCCGTAAGTCTGCCCCGCCCAACAATCATTCTTCAGCGTGTCGTGATCGTCTTTGATAAAGTACGTTGTGTGATTGGCGTAGAACTCACGATTTCTCGGCATGGCGAAAATCCGAGCCCACTTGAATCGCATCAGTTCCTTTGTCCAAGCCCACGGGTGTGCTTTGTCATAGTATTCAATGTCGCCCGCATGCACGACAAAGTCTGGTTCCAGCGCCGTCATTGAAGGATAAATCTTATGGCCAAGTAGTCCGTCGTCGCGACGATCAAAGTCATGGCAGGTGGTGACGCAAAAGGTTAGATCGCGAGAGTCGCTCGCCTTGGGGGCCGTTTCAAATCCCCCACGAACCACAGCCGTAATCTCTTGACCTCCGACAGGGCGAGCTTCGAGCACCGCGACGTACTTGGTTCCCGCTTGCAAGTCTTCGAGTTTGAATTGCGCCGTGAAATCGCTGTCAGCATGAGTTGCCGTCCATGCGGTGGACTCAGCCGCGTTATGCTTCTTCTCGGGGAAGTACGTCAACCGGACTTCACCAGCTGCACCCGGACAAGCTCCTAACATTTCGTTCAATTCAACGCCTTCAGGCAACTGACGCGTAAGCAATTCGCTTTCGTCGCCCCAAGTGCCAGCCTTGTCCGGCACCGTCTTGAATTGTGGACCATTTACCATGTTCGCGTTTTTTGTAGTCCGGGTCCAAATCACAATCGAAGACTGGTCGGCCCAGCCATTGCGCATGGCGTTGCCCAGTTGCGGAGCGCTGACCGCGTTTTGAGTATCGGTTTGATTTTCAGGTTCCGTTTTCTCAACCGCCACGAAGTGAAAGTCCTTGAATACCGTTTGCCCTCCGTGATCGGTCAACATGATCCGATCACCATCTTGCGGCTGAGCAAATCCCTCGAGACCGAAGAACTTGCTCATGGCCATACTCGATTCCCAAGGAGCACCAACCACTGAAGTTGTCGCTACTTGAGTACCATTGAGAAAGTGTGTGATCCGCTGGCCCACCGCCACAATGCGAGCTTCATTCCACATGCCCGCCGGCTTCAGTGGTTTGTCCAGGCTCGGTGCCACCAAGTCATAGATGGAAGCGGTGGATCCCTTGTGCAACTTTGTTAACGGTATCGTCTCGTCGATCATCTGATACTCGACCCCCAGCCATCGGTTGCCGAACTGACGCACACGGTACTTGAGACCCGAATTCGCGCCGGGACCAATTTTGTACTTGAAGGTCAATTCGAAATTCGGAGGAAGGGGTGGGCTGAGCAAGCTTCCTTGACCACCGCGTGGCTGGATCAGGCGAATCTCGTTGTCAGAGAATTCCCAGCTAGATGTCGCTGGTTTGTCGTCCAGTGTCT
This sequence comes from Planctomycetales bacterium, assembly GCA_020426625.1. Lineage (GTDB taxonomy): Bacteria > Planctomycetota > Planctomycetia > Pirellulales > Pirellulaceae > Aureliella. The sequence goes on along the minus strand of JAGQPR010000383.1, from coordinate 2,780 downwards.
TCCAAAATTCAGGCTGCACCCACCGCGCCGGATCATCGCTGGCCGCATTCTCATCAGCCTTGATCCATGTGTTAGACAGTGCCAGCAGCCAAACTAATCCAGCCATCCGAACATGCATTGCCCGACTCATACATTAGCTCGCTATCGAAAAGTTTTTTGTGGAGAGACCAGCGTTGATATTCGCGGACGGAGTTCTTTCGCATTCCGGGGTGTCGCGCTGGTGACAAGCAGACGCGCTATTGTAAGGGGGATTACAATTCCATGCTGAATCGGCAGCTTGATTAATTTGAGAACGGAATGTGCCGGTTGCGGTCCCAGCTGGCTGCAAAACAAGGACGTTGGAGTTTGATACAATTTCGAAACTACTCAACAATTGCAGGGTTTACCGGATGGCTAACTGTATTGGTTGGCCATCAAGCCAGTGCCTGCAATTCAGTGTGCCCAAAATGCCTGCTCGAATGCAAGCACTTCTCCATATCTTCTTCTGAATTTTCTTGAGGCTCGACATGATGAAATGGAAGCTATCTTTCCTCGTGTGCATCGCGTGTTGCACATGGCTCAGCGGTGCTCTACATGCTGATTGGAACCGTTTTCGCGGCCCCAACGGTACAGGTATCGCTGAGGGCAGCGCGCCAACACAGTGGAGTCCCGGTGAGAATCTCAAGTGGAAACTGCCTCTGCCGGGTGCCGGATTCTCGTCGCCCATAGTGGTTGGCAACAAGGTTTTTGTGACGAGCTATACTGGCTCGGCCGGTAACAACTTGAGTCGACAACTGACTTGTGTCGACGCCACCAGCGGCAAATTGCTGTGGCAGAAAGACGTGCCGAATGAGGTTGAGGAAGACCCAAACGAGGGCATGGGGATTCCTGCCCACGGTTACGCTTCTCACACGCCGACTTCAGATGGTCAGCGGGTCTACGCCTTTTTCGGCAAGACCGGCATCATTGCCTTTGACATGGATGGCCAAGAGTTGTGGAGGAAAAGTGTGGGCACCGAATCTGATCCCAGGCGATGGGGTTCGGCCTCCAGTCCCATTTTAGCTGACGACGTCTTGGTAGTCACGGCAGGTCCTGAAAGTCGCGCGGTGGTTGGCTTGGACAAAAATACCGGGGAACAACTTTGGACAAGTCCCGCTGAGGGCTTCGGCAATGTTTGGGGCACTCCAGCGTTAATCAGCACAGGTAACTCTACCGACTTGGTAATAGGTGCTCCCTATGAGATTTGGGCCATCAATGCCAAGACGGGCAAGCTGTCCTGGTACTGCGAGGCGATGGATACCGACTCATTCAATTCCAGCGTCGTTGTCTATGAAGACAAGGTCTACGGTATCGAAGGTCGTGGTGGCGGTTCGATCGCAGTCAAAGCCGGAGGCAAGGATGACGTCACCAAGTCGAATGTTCTATGGACCGGTCGCGACACCAGCCGGTTCGGATCGCCAGTAGTCGTCGACAATCGACTGTACTATTTCAATAGCGGCGTGGCCTACTGCGTTGATGCTATGACTGGCAAAGAGATTTTCAAAGGCCGCCTGCGCTCTGCTTCCGGCGAGACAAGCCCCGAGCCAGGTGCCGGAGGACGTGGCCAAGGAGGACCCGGCCGCGGCCAAGGAGGATTTGGAGGACCTGGCGGCCCAGGTGGCCAAAGAGGTGGACGCGGCGGAGGATTTGGTGGCGGCGGGCCTGGCGGAGACTATGCGTCGCCAGTCTATGCCGACGGTAAGATTTATTTCATCAATCGAACCGGCGAAACCTACGTCATTGAGGCCGGAGATGAATTCAATCAATTGGCAGTAAACCGCATCAGCGAAGAAGCCGAACAATTCGGTGCCACGCCTGCGATCAGCGGTGGTTCGATCTTCATTCGATCCAACAAGCACCTGTATTGCATATCGCAATAGTTCGCTACGCTGTTAACAACTCACCTTCTCGCTTGCGGGAGGGGCGGACGTAATGCGGCCGGACAGGGCGCTTGCCCCTCTCCGCTGTGGAGTAGGCACGGGGGATTGGTCCCCCAGCTCTCACAGAACCGGACTTGTGGGCCCACATCCGGCTCCTCAAGCTGAACATGTTAGAACAGCATAAGCTGTCCCTGGACCTGCGGGGCGGGCTGGAGCTCTTTCCATCGGATGCATAGCGATACAAGCCGTTGCTCAAACCAAGCGTTCGAATAGGCTTTGTGGACGCCGAAACTGCTGCTTCGCTTCCAGACGCTACGAATTTGATAGGAAGTTTTCCAAGCTTGGCCCCTGGAAACGCCGCGGGTTTGTAAATGACGGAATAGGTGACGTGAACGTTTCTTCTGGCGGACTAAGATGGCTCGTAGCCGTCGCCGGATATGAGCATCAAAGTTGCTGAAGGAACTGGGGCTGGTGCATAACCGAAAGTATCCAACCCAACCCGTTAAATAACGGTTGGCACGTTCGACGCAGCAGGCGAATGAATTACCCCATGAGCGAGGTGTTAGCTCGCGAACACGGGCAGACAAACGTTGCTTTGTCTTAGCGGAGATACTGATCGAGATTGTGCCATCGGAAGTCTTCCGCAGGCAGAAGCCGAGGAAGGAAAGGTCGAATGGCTGACTCACCGAACTCTTTTCCGTGTTCACCTGGAGGCGAAGACGGTCTTCGATGAATCGCTGCACGGAAGCCATCACGCGTTCGCCGGCTCGACGACTGCGCACAAAGATGCTGAAATCATCAGCATAGCGCACGAATCGAAGGCCTCGACGACTTAACTCCCAGTCGAGTTCGTCAAGGACGACGTTCGAAAGGAGTGGTGAA
>JAGQPR010000382.1 GCA_020426625.1 Planctomycetales bacterium | reverse complement strand
TGGGATTCGCCAGAATTCCCCGATTGAGAGAATTCCCCGATTGAGAGGAATTCTGGCGAATCCCACTACCCTAAAATTAGGCTGTAACAGACCACTAGTCTGCGGCGGTCGCTCGAGTCGCTCGTTCACCCGCTAACTGCTTTTTCTCGAGGGCGACGACCCTTTTTCTCAATTTCAAGCTGCAATTCGTCTACAAACGTGGCTCTAGACATCTAGCGAACTAATTGCAACCGTTAGAATATTGAGAACACAGAGCTCTTCTCCACGGTCCCACCTGTCATGACACTTCGAGTCCAACAAATGATTCGTTCTATTTCCCTTGCATTTTGCCTAAATCTCTCAGCGTGGTTTTCGATCGCTTACTCGCAAATCCCTGGTCTCGCGCTGAAGGACGGTGATCGCGTGGTTTTCTTGGGCGATGCACTCATCGAGCAAGAGCAGTATTCCAGCTGGGTTGAAACGATGTTGACGGCGACCCACCCTAAGCTAAATCTTACCTTTCGCAACCTCGGTTGGACGGGAGACACTCCAGCTGGCGACTCGCGTTTTGGACTCAGTCTGTTGCAGGCTGGCAAGGAGCCTGCCGACGAGGGGTGGCAACAATTGATCAAACAGTTGCAACTAACGCAACCGAGTGTGCTAGTTCTCGGTTATGGCATGGCCAACTCGCTGGACGATGATCGGGTCGGCATCCAACAGTTCGTGTCCGATTACCAACGCCTGTTAAAAACGGTTCGACAGTTATCCCCCGAGGTTCGTTTCCTGCTGCTGTCACCTTTGACAAGCCTTGATACAAACGGCGCGCAGGCGCAGCGTGCTGCTGATTATGCCAGGGCAATTCGCGATTTGGCTCAACAATGGGAAGCAGCCTATTGGGATATTACGGAATTTGCTCAGGACAGCGGACTGCGTAAAGATCCCATCCATCTCAACGAGACAGGTTACCGTGAACTGGCCTCGGCCATGTCGCGTTGGCTTGAGCTATCTGACTGGTCTGCGCATCCAAATCTCGAAGTATTGAGGCAAGCCATCGTTCGAAAAAACGAATGGTGGTTCCATCGCTCGCGACCAGCCAACATGGCTTATGTGTTCGGCTTCAGGAAGCATGAGCAAGGACAAAACGCCGTCGAGATCCCTCAGTACGATCAGCTGATTCTGGAAGAGGAACAAAGAATCGCGCAATTGCGTCGACTGGAACCTATCTCGCAACAAGAGGTATCCGCGAAACTGGAATCCAAGTTTGCCGAGTTCACCGAGCAGCCCATTCCAGAGTTCACCATCGATCCCGAATGGGAGGTCACTCTCTGGGCGCAGAATCCACAGCTGAACAAACCGATTCATATGAGCTTTGACCCTGAGGGCCGTCTTTGGGTGGCCAGCAGTGAAGCGTATCCCATGATCGAAGTGGGGCAGTCGGCCCCGGACAAGATCGTGGTCTTGCAAGACACCAATGGCGATGGTCGCTCCGATCAGTCAACGGTGTTCGCAGAAGGGTTGCTAATTCCCACCGGCATTGCCCCTGGAAACGGTGGCGTTTACGTGGCGCAGAGTACGGATCTGCTTTTCATGCAAGACACCAATGGAGACGGACGGGCAGATACCAAAGAACGAATTCTCAGTGGCTTTGGCACTGAAGATACCCACCACAACCTCCATACCTTGCGTTGGGGACCCGATGGGCGTTTGTATATGAATCAGTCCGTGTATACGCGTACGGATGCAGAGACGCCGCATGGCGTTGTTCGATTGAAAGCCGGTGGTGGATTTCGCTTTGATCCCCGCAGCCTGCAAATGGACATCTTCTTTCGTGGTCTGTGGAATTCGTGGGGCCACCAGTTCGACGCCTATGGCCAGTCGTTCTTGTCCGATGGTGCGGGCTTTGCTGGCCTGGCCTACACATTTCCCGGAGCGACATTCAATCCCACGCCCGGAGCTCGCCGTCAATTGGATTTGATCAGTCCTGGCAACTGGCCGAAGTTTGCGTCGTTGGAAATTGTTCGCGGCGCAGCTTTTCCAGCAGAATGGCAGGGATCGATCATCACCTGTGATTTCCGCGCGAATCGCGTCACTCGATTCAGTCTACGCGACGATGGAGCTGGCTTTGTCACTCAACAAGAAGCCGATCTGCTGCGAACCAGCGCCCCCACCTTTCGTCCAATCGATGTTAAGCTCGGGCCCGATGGAGCGTTGTACATTGCCGACTGGTCCAACCCGATCATCAATCACGGTGAAGTCGACTTTCGTGACTCTCGTCGCGATCGGTGGCACGGGCGGATCTGGCGCGTATCCTGGAAAGGAGCAAAGAAAAAGGTTCCACAGAATTATGAAACGCTTGCTACCACCACCCTACTCGACTTGCTGAAGTCTGATGATGCTTACGACCAGGATCAAGCTCGCCGCGTCCTTATTTCCCGCCGCGAAGCCGTGCTGCCTGCCCTGGCCGTTTGGATTGCCAACCAGTCGAGTAGCGCAGATCGCTTGCAAGCACTCTGGCTTTATCAAGGATTGGATGCTCCCGCAATCGATTTGCTGCGAGTATTGCTGGCCGATAACGAATTCAGAGTTCGAGCTGCAGCTGCCCGCGTCTTGAGCAACTGGGCTGATCCGAATATGCGTCCCAACCAGCTGCTGGCGTCAGCCGAAGCGCTGGACTTGTTCGCAACTCTCGTTGCGGACGAACATCCCCGCGTACGGCTGGAAGCGGTCCATGGGCTGAGCAGACTTGGTTCACTCGAAGCGGCGCAATTGGCCATGCAGGTGCTGGAACGACCCGTCGACCGGTTTGTCGAGCACGCGCTGGGCCTGGCCGTCGACCAACTTGGCCCAACGATCATGGCCGCCATCGAGAATGGGGATTGGCGATTGGATTCGGAATTGGGCCAACGCCAGCTGGAATTCGTGCTTACCGCCGTTCGTCCAGAGCTGGCAACTACGTTTCTACAACGGGAACTGCAAGCGTCTGCCTTGGATCGGCAGGGAAGCGGCCCTTGGATCGAGTTGATTGCTCAAGCTGGCGGGGCAGCCGAGTTGCAACAGTTGTTCGATCGAGCCTGCAACGACGGTTTTGAGCAAGCGGCTACCGTGCGAGCGATTCGCGCTCTAACCGATGCTCAGCGATTGCGTCGAGTCCGTCCGTCACGAGACCTCAGTCGCATTGAAGCGTTATTCTCGTCGCCAGCAACTGACGTCCGGGATGCGGCCATCACTTTGGCTGGCGTCTGGAAGTTGAACCGCCAGGCTGCGGGTTTGCTAAGCATCGCTGTTGATTCCCAATCGCAAATGAGTACACGACAAGCTGCTGCCGAGGCCTTGCGCGCTATCGGTGTTACATCCATCGCCGATCGGCTGGTAAGCGGCATAGAACATGTAGATGCACCTCAATTGCGGCTTGCTTTGCTATTGGCTTTGGCAGACAGCCAGCCTGATCGGGCGGCTGCACCGCTTGTGGAATTGCTGTCGAAGATGCCATCGGAACAAGAGGCGCTGGCACCTTGGCGAGCTGCGCTGTCGATCCAAGGGTTCGGCAAACGGCTGGCGTCCCACGTCAGCGCTAGTAACTTGTCCGAGTGGGTGCTACAGGCGGGCGTGCGAGCTTGCCGCGATGGTGGCCGTAACGAACCCGAGTTGCTGGATGCTCTGGCCCAAATGGTCCAGACTTCGTCAGCTGAACCTATTACGCGAGAAAGAATTCTCGAACTGGCAGCGTTAGCTTCCGATGGCGACGCTGAACGCGGCGAGTTGATCTACCGTCGATCGCAGCTTGCTTGTGCCACCTGCCATGCTATTGGCGGTGTGGGCGGTCGCGTGGGACCCGACATCAGTAGCCTGGGAGCCAGCGCGCCGATCGACTATATCGTGGAATCTTTGTTCCTTCCTGACGCAAAGATCAAGGAGGGGTTTCATTCCGTAAGCGTGGTCACCGAAGACGGCCAAGTCTTCAGTGGTGTGGAAACTGCCAGCACTGCCGAGGAACTCGTATTGCGAGACGCGAACAACAAGCTGATCCGGATTCCTCAAGCCGAAGTAGCCGGACGCAAGGCAGGTCCTTCCTTGATGCCCACTGGCGTGATAGATCGACTCTCCGAACAGGAACAAGTTGACCTGATCTGCTTCCTATCCAAACTCGGTAAGCCGGGACGCTACGACGCTAGCCGTTCTGGCGTTGCCCGTATGCTCGAAATATTCGCAGGCACCCATCGCATTGAGCAAAACGGCGCAGAGCGCATCGTTCAAGGACAGATTACTGAGGGGTGGAAACCCGTGCAGTCGTTCGTCGATGGCAGCGTGCCCAAAGAAATTTTGCTCGAGCTGACCAAGCAGCCGATCAACATTGCTCTAGTGCATGTCTATGTAAAAGCACAATTTTCCTCTACGGATGGCGGAAAGACGACATTCCTCCTGCCATCAGATGTCGCCTGTTGGATCGACGGCAAGGAAGTAACGCTCGACCAACAAGCATCGCCCAACGGAGCCGACACAGTTGCCTTCTCAGCCAATGTGTCACGCGGTCAGCACACGCTGATCTTGCGGCTGGATGCCCGCGGACTACCAGCTCGTTTTTCGCTAACTTCGCCAGATGTAACGTTTATCGCCAATGAATAGCAGCTGTATCTTGTACCGCGAACGGCTGGCTCTTCACAGCCATCCGTGAAACGCCAAAGAACGCGCTGTGTACTTGAGAAATACGTACGATAGATTGTGCGGATCAATGGATTCTGTGTGATGCAAGATCAGGATCCCCCGAGAGTTACGAGTGAGATCGAAGCGATCGTTCGAGAATTACAAAGCAAGAGCCCTTCCCCCCGATGCGCGGCGAGGGATCAATAGCCAGTACAGGCGAAGGGGGTAGAGCACTTGGTGGTGAGGTGTGCATCCCGAGGGATAGATATAGGTTTGGCGCTGGGGCTGCGAAAACAATTCGTTATCAGGCGCCAATATTCCATAGCCGTACTTGTTCGAGTTGCGACTTGACTTCATTGGGCGTGGGAACAAGCGTTCGATTAGGATTCTGGTCGATCCGCATTTCCAGCCACAGCAGATCGGCGGCTGGGTCCTGACGCAAGATGGCCAGCAAAATCCAGTCAAACATGAGGCGAGCCAATTCGTCATCGCTGGCCTGCCCATGCAGATTCGATAGTTGCTGCGCGAATTCCATCAATCGCTCGGGCGAGAGGCTAGCCACAAATTCGGGTGACATCAGCGGCAGCAAGGCGATGTAACCAGAAGCCAGTATGAAGCGTTGTTCCGTCTGAACGATTGAGTTTGCATTGGACATGAGATTCTCCGTGGGCAGACTCGTTTCCAAACGATGGTATGCCAACAGTTCGGGTAGGAGATGCTGCAGAACTTGTTCGGCATAGGCTTCATTGGAATTGGCAAGAAGGTGCATTTGACTCAGATACAGCGAATGCGCTAGTCTTTCGGCCGCAGAGCTAGCGGTGCTCCATTGCCGTTCAAAGAACGCCTTTCCATCTTCCATCGCGTTAAGGCTGGCCCAGACTTCGGCGATGTAGGCATCTTGCACCACTGGTAAGAGATGTTCCGTGGCGTGTTGCAATTCAGCATCAATATTCTCGTTCTGCGGATACCACTGTTTGAGTACAGCTGCTGCATCGACAGGATCCAAAGTCATGCGTTGGCGAAACTGCTGAAGCTTTTGTTCTGCTGCTTCATGTCGCCCCAGCTTCTGCAAGCAATAGAATTCGAAGAATGTCGAATCTTGATAGACGAGGCTTTGTTGCAAGAACTGAGTTGCTTCGCTTAGTTTGATGGCTGGTGCAACGCGTTGAGCCATTGATCTTTCGTACCAGCGCCAGGCTGTTTCATAATCTCGCTGGAGCAAGTAGTAGTGGCCGACTTGCGCTTCTTCGTTAGCATGAACGGGCATCCACGACAGTTGTCCAGTTTGGGTATCGAGCACAACTGCCGGATCTCCTGGCATTAGCGCCCACGGCAGGAAGAAGGCGAACCAACTGCGATGCGTGGGTGTGAAGGTGGCCCAGAGCGAGAGCTTGTGCTCGCTAGGTGACCAATGAGGAAAAGTGATTCGCATATCTGCCAGCAGCCGTTTGGACGACTGGTTGCTGGACTCCGTCGTGTCCGACGCGACGACCACATTGTCTCGTGCACCCGAGATGGGACTCAGCAATAATGCCCAATTGTCCGCTGGTGAATCCATTGTTTGCGCAGTTGTGTAACTCAGCTGACTGCCATCATAGCTCCAGCCCGCGAATCCGCGCACATTCTTGGCGCGGCTGGAAAGGGACTTGTTTTGCGTGTTCACGATTTGAAGCGTATTGTCATTGTCGACGAATCCCAACTCGTCGCTCAGTGGATGCCAATGCAGATCTCGCACGCTCCCCTGTTCACGCAGGAGCACACTCGATTGGCCATTTGGCAAGCTAACCAAGACGACCTCAGTTAGTTCTTGATCAGGTTGCGATTGACGGGCAGATTGGACAAGCACCAGCGAGCTTTCGTCGGAACGCCATACGGGGCGCGCACGCCGCAAGCGTTCCAACATTGCCTCAGAATCGGCGCCCGCTGGATCGAAGGCCTTGGCAAGCGGTCGCCAATGCTCGTCGTCAACCGACCAAACCAGCAGGTCGCACAATTGCGTATTGGCGTCCACTGCCAAGCAAGAAAGAAAATGCCCTTGGGGAGACCAATCGAATAACAAGCTCGAATAGGCATCGGGCAATAGTCGCCGTTTCGTCTGTGTGGCCAGGTCGAATTCGAACAACGAGTGTCGGCTGGGTTCGACCTGGTCGACAAAGACAATTCGCTTACCATCGGGATGCCAGCGCACGGCCAGATTGGCGGCAACATATCCGACGTGATCACACCGCGCGTCGAACAACATGCGCGGTTCTACGACACTCGCCGCATCGGAGTCTGAGCCTTGCATACTGCGTTTTTGGAAGAAGCAGCTATAAACAATGCTTTGCTGGTAAAAAAGTCGCCCGGTCGGTGCCGCATCCCAAGCTACGTTTGGCTGTCGAACCGCTTCGGAAGGTTGTGTCAAACCTGCGTCTTCGTCATCTGTCTCTGGCGCAGCCCGAGCGACGGTAAAGACCAGCTCCTGCTCGCTTGGTGACCAAAGTGGCGTGCTGACAGCCAAAGCATGCTCGTCGGGCTGGTACAGTTTCATAGCAGAGCCGTCGCCTGCAGAAATGAAAACGCCCTCTTCTCCATGCTGGAATCCTGTCGTCGCTCCCGAAGGGGAAAAGCCTATTTGGCGATCCTCTTGGACGGATTGATTACTGCAACCAAGCGCTACGAAGAGTGTCAGGATGGCCGTGATGTTGGCGGATACCGTTTGTATCTGTAGCGCTGGGGATCGAGGTGAAGGACTATAAATCGTCAAGTTATTTCCCCCGGGCTTTTAGTTTTGTCAACTCTTTTGCAACACGGGAACAGCATGTCTTAGCGGCGAAGCCGTGTAAGCATAGAACCGTGGGCGTCAGCCAATGGATCGAAAGTCGATATTTCTCCGGAAAGCCGCGAAGCGGTGACAGTAGAATTACCCTGCATGTTCGCCCTCGAACAGGAATCAGTGAAATGCTCCACTCTGTGCTTCTCTTGCTGTCGACGCTTCGCGGCTGTATTTGGTGCTAATAACTGTTTCCATGAACTAGTGTCAAGAATTGGAAATTCAGTTCCACATAATCCTTGCGCAAAATTAGCCGCTGTGCGCTAGCACGCGGTTTTTGACGGAACC
>JAGQPR010000381.1 GCA_020426625.1 Planctomycetales bacterium | reverse complement strand
CATTTGGGTAGGACTACGGACCAGCGGATCCGCACGCCCGGCTGGTCCCGCAACCAGCGCTCGCACCCATTGAACTGTGTGCAATTCCTGCAACGAGTCCAGCCCGAACCAGCCAGCTCGCGATCGAAATCCGTCGTAGGTTCGTTCTTCCAAGTATTCGTTGTGACCTGTGTACACAACTACAAGATCAGGCTGATATGCTAGCACTTCGCTCAGGATGACTTTCACACGGTAGCTGGCGTAAGACAGACCTCCACAATTGATGACTTCGACCTGAAAGTCCGGCATTCTGGCCTGCAATTCCAACTCCATCCACTTTGGGAATGCAGTCGCTGTACCGTAGGGTTCTCCTTGCGTGGTAGAGCCACCCAACGCAAAGACGCGAAATAGTCTGTCCGATTTCTCGGCCGCGAAGCTGACGGGTTGAAACAGATTGTATCTACTGGCTGCGATCTGATATTGCCCGGTTGCGTCATCGTATTCGAACAGTGGGCGCAGCAATCCCAGGTCGACGTAAGGGTCGACAGCCGCAGGTTGCTTGGGAATTCCCGCGAGACGAAGTACGAATTCGCACAGGAAAAAGGGCAGCAATCCGATGGCCAGTGCTAGTAGCCGAAACCACCATATTCGACTCGCATGTTGACTATTTCGCATCGTCACCAACTCTGTTCAAACTTGTCTTGCCATTGATCTAAGGTAGCAAGCCTTCGCTCCTAACTCTTGGGCTAACGGAAGCAATGCCCATCTTGACTGAGTTTTTGTCGACGATGCTAGCAAAGGCGATGCGTTGTTCGTGATGCATCTTCCGAAGGATATTGAACTGAAATATCAGTGTCCGCAGAGAAGAATCCTAATTCTTGTTAATTTGTAGCGATCAGTCAAAGTTTAACGGCAGGTAGGACGATAACGAATGTGTCGACGAGATTGCCACTCGACTACAGATGAATTGTAGGGTGAACTGGTCGGCTTGCGGGGGCGCGAACGTCAGAGAATCTAGCAATCGGTGGGATTGGACTACCCAAGGGGTGCCTCGTCGGCGCTCTACAGGTTGTCCAACGGATCCCATGCGACTCGCTTGGCAGGAATACCGCTCCCATGCGCCGACCAATTTTTCGTTGGGCTGCTATTCTTCAAATTGGCTTGATGCTCTTCACTGGGTGTCACCCAACACAGCCCTTTTTTGTCCAGCGTGATGAGTCACTGGCCAATTACCTGGCGCAGTCGATGGACATCGAATACGCCGATGTTCACGTCGACAGTTTGCCGGAGGCAACGGATGCCTATATCCCGTTTGGTCCGCACAATCCTCCTGCTGACTTCATCGATCTGACGCTCGAAGATTGTATTAGCTACGCGCTGCAGAACTCTAAGATGTTGCGTGTTGTGGGCGGCTCAAACCAACAGACAGGCAGTGTCGCTGCCGCGCTGTTGAGTGCCAACCCCGGCCAGATGCCGAGCATCTACGATCCGGCGATCGCATCCAGCGTAACCAACACGCAACCGTTAGCTGTCGATTCGCAAGGAGTGCGAGTCGCGCAACGGGGCGTAGTGCGGTCCAATCAGGTTGGCGGTGTCGAAGATGCGTTGAGCGAGTTCGATGCTCAGTTCTCCGCCGTGATGGGCTACAACACGACCGACCGCCCGCGTAACGTCGGACCGGGCAACCCCTTCAATCCGCAGTTCTTTCAGGCTGTGGACGCCAACGGACAAATGGCGATCTCCAAACGCCACGCCAACGGCACGATCACAACAGCTCGCATGACAACGGTTTATTCACGGAACAACATACCGCCTGGAACAGGACGCTCCGTTCCCAGCGATTACACCGCAGCAATCGAGGCGCAGATCAATCAACCGTTGATGCGTGGACGAGGGGCATTAGTCAATCGAATTCCCGTTGTGCTAGCCAGAACGAACGAAGAGATCGCGTTGCACGATTTTGAGATTAATATCCGCAATCTGGTGCAGCGTGTTGAGCATGCGTATTGGGATCTATACTGTGGCTACCGGGCTTTTGATTCGGCACAGCGCGCTCGTGATGTCGCGCGGGAATTATGGGCCGTAGCTAACAGCCGTCGCGAGGGCGGGAAGGATGGACCGCAGAGTGTGTTGCAAGCCGAGAGCAGAATGCATCAATTCCAAGCGCAAATGGAAATCGCACTGTACGGCTCGCGCATTCCAGGCAGCGACCCTGAAGGGCTCTATGGTCGAGAACGTCGCTTGCGTGAAGCCATGGGCTGGTCTGCCACGGACGGCCGCATGATTCGACCTGCTGACGAACCGACAGTCGCGAGAATCCAGTTCAACTGGACTGACGTTGTGGCTGAAGGCCTGACCCGCAGCGTCGAGTTACGACGGCACAAATGGGCGATCAAGCAAGACGAATTGGAACTGATCTCCGCTCGTAACCAAGTACTACCTCAGCTGGATTTGGTTGCTTTCTACCGCTGGCTCGGTGTGGGCGACATACTGGCGGAGTCGAATGGTAGTGGAATCAAATTCCCAAATGCTGGTTCCAATGCGATTGAAGAGTTGTTCGATGGCGACTATCAAGAAGTCGGTGCTCGCATCGAATTCACACCGCAAGCATGGGGCAAACGCCGGGCGCTGGCTGGCATCCAGTTTTCTCGCCTTCAATTGACCAAGTCTCAGGAAGAAATGCGGGAAAAGGAAGTTATGTTTGTCTTCGAGCTTTCCGACGCATGGTCCAAGCTCGAGTCGAGTTTCGATTTGATTCATGTCATCGCACGCCAACACGCTGCCTTGCAAAAAGAAATCCAGGTGTATGAAACCCAGCTGAATGAGAGCTATGGCGACACCACTCAGTTGCTAGATTTCCTGCTGCGAGCGGAAGAGTTGAGTGCTCGGGCTGAGCTCCAGTACTTCCAGGCAGTCTGTGAGTACAACAAATCCATCGTCAATTTGCACATGCTCAAGGGTTCGCTGCTCGATTTGAACAATATCACGTTGCAAGAAGGTGCTTGGGTTGACAAGGCTTACTGGGATGCGGAAGAACGAGCTCGCGAGCGTGCTGGCGGTATCTACTTCGACTACGGGTTCACGCGGCCTGGAGTGATTAGCAATGGCGCGGTGCAGCAAGGCGGCATGACCGAGGGGCAGCTGTCCGATCCAGGGGTACAAGCAGAGCAACTAAATACACCTGAATCCGTACCCGCACCTGAGGAGAGCAACGAATTCAATCTGCGAGACACCCAGTCGATTATGGACAGCGATCCTACGGCATCCTTACAAAAAGGACGCTCGACCTCCTCAGCTGGCGAGATACATGTTCGCACAGCCAGCACCCTTCAAACGCCAGCCCAATCCTACGACTGGGGTAGCTTGGGCTTTGAGGATCGCACACCGGAGATCTTCAGAAGCTCCAACCGTCAATCCCTGACCGATCAATCTACATCTGCGTCGAGCCGTTCTTCCGCTGGGCAGCAAAACCGTTCGCGGCGCTCGAATGCAACGAGAGCTTCCTCGGGGGGGCACGGCCAACAATCCACGGGAGTGGTAGGCCAACCCGTGCAGACGCCAACTTGGAATCCACGTTAGCAAATACTGCACAGAACGCCTGGATCACTAGTCAGATCAATTCGACTGCCGTCATTGAACTGAGAAGTTCACTCCGAAAACAAAGAGATATTGAAGGAAACAGCTTTGCTGTGAACGAGTGCAGGGGGCACGGCCGCAACGGGTCCGTTAGCATTGCATGCTGACGCGGCCCGTTGCGGAGTTTTACATCATGTTCATAGTCATCAGGCGAGCGGCAGTTGAAAATTTACCAGGAGTGGACGAGGTTACGAGTCCTTGTCTGTGAAGGACTCGTTACCTTGTCCACTACGCCATGTGTGGACTCATCGGCCCGTCGCCAACGTTGAGTGCAAGCCCTTTCGCTCACAAAGCGAACGCCCAGCAAGGCGAATTCATGCAGGGTTTCGTTGTGGCAGAGGCGGGAAACGAACACTTCGTCTACAATGAATAAGGATCTTGCCATCGCGGTACCAGAGATCGGGGCAAAATCCCCCTCTCCAACCAGCGGCGGAAAACGTCGGGCGTTTCCGCTGGCTGTTGCGCGAGCCGTGTGGATGAAGGTCCCCGCACCGCGCTTTGATCACTCCCCTCCACCTTCGGTAGATATTCTGCCTGCACCAGCCATGCTTGAGCGCTGTTTATTATTGGTTTTGCTTGCTGCGAACGAGCAGCTTTTCTGCACAGCCGGTCTGTTCTGCAACACGGTTTGGGCCCAACCGTCGCCAGACGAAACTGCTGCGAAGTTCGTCGAACGATATTGCCTTGACTGCCATTCCGTGGATGATCCGCAAGCCGAATTGAATTTGGCGAATTTTTCCTCGGCCAGTGATGTTGCGGGCCAAATCGAGCAGTGGAGCAAGATCTCACGCCGCGTCCTTGGCCACGAGATGCCCCCGCGAGAATCTGATCAGCCTGACGCCGACGAACGCCATGTATTTGTGCAGTGGGTCAACGAAACGTTGCATAATGCGATTTGTAGCCAAGAGATTCTGCCGGGCGGTCCCATGGTGCGGCGCCTCAACCGCGACGAATACGCCAATACACTGCGCGATCTGCTCGGGATACAAGTCAACGTGGCCACCGACCTGCCGTTCGATGGTGCGGGCGGGGAGGGATTTGATAATGCTGCTGAGACGTTATTCATCTCTCCGATCCATGCTGAGAAATACCTCGATGCTGCTCGTTTGGCGCTCGGTCATGCGTTGCGAGACCCGGAGGGGCGAGCTGAATTGATCGTGGCGGAGCCCTCCGACGATAGAACTCCTACCGAAGCAGCCCGCACTGTCTTAGGCCGGTTTCTGCGTCGTGCGTTTCGCCGTCCAGTCAGCTCAGAGGAAATGTCCCAGTACATGCAATTGTTCGAAGAAGCGTATCAACTCGACGGCTCGTATCCAGCTGCGGTATCCTTCTGTTTGGAAACTGCCTTGGTCTCGCCCAAGTTTCTACTGATCAGCGAGACGCCGTGTACTGGCGAGACCCCTGAGTTGCTGTCGCAACACGAACTGGCTTCGCGCTTGTCCTATTTCCTGTGGGCATCCATGCCTGATGACGCATTGATGGAAGCTGCCGATGAAGGCAAGTTGCACGAAATCGAAGAATTGCGCCAGCAAGTCGCCCGCATGTTGCACAGCGAGGTTAACAGCCGCGGCCTTCGTCGCGGGGCCAAAGTGCGTGAGTTTGCCACGGCGTTTACCCAGCAGTGGCTCGGCACGCGGGCACTTGGACGTGAATTCAAGCCAAACGAAGCCGTCGTGGGCAAGTTCGATTCCGAGCTCGAAGGCGGCATGGCCTACGAACCAATCTTCTTTTTCGAAGACATACTTTCAGAAAACGACTCCTTGCTCACTCTGATCGACTCAGACTTTACCTATGTGAACCGGGCACTTGCCAGGCATTATCGGATTGAAGGTGAGTTCCGTGAGCAGCCGAAACGCGTTGAATTGCCGGAGAATAGTGTGCGGGGAGGCGTGCTTGGAATGAGCGCTGTGCTGGCGGTATCGTCTTACCCGCATCGCACCAGTCCGGTCCTGCGGGGAAAGTGGATTTTGGAGACGTTGCTGGGGAGCCCACCGCCGCCGCCCCCGCCAGACGTGCCGTCCATTGGAGAATCGGATGATTCCCAACGCCCGACATCCCTGCGTGAAAAACTGATTAAGCACCGTGCCGATGCCGTTTGTGCATCCTGCCACGATGCGATCGATCCGCTAGGCTTTGGCCTGGAGAACTTCGACGTGCTAGGGCGTTGGAGAACCAAAAGCGAGGGTAAGGAAATTGATGCTTCCGGAGAGTTGCCTGACGGCACGCAGTTTTCGGGCCCGGACGAATTGCGAGCGGTTTTGCTACAAAAAAAGCAACAGTTCATGCGGCACTTGACGGCCAAAATGCTCGGGTACGCACTGGCCCGCGGCTTGACCAACCAAGATCAGTGCACGGTGGATAGCATCTGCCAAAGATTGGCAACCGACGATTATCGTGCGCAGACTTTGATCTTGGAAATTGTCAATAGCCTGCCCTTCCGCTACAAAAGTAGCATGTAAATCGGCGGATGCTACGATCCTTAAACTTTGCTCGGTGAAGAACGGGGCTTACTCAACCATGCCTGCTTGACCTAGCATCAAAGCCTGGACGCGACCTGTAGTAACCACAACTGAATGTTCGATTCTCAAAGGGTAAGAGCATGGCAAGCAAAGTGAGCAAGGCAGCGCGTGCTGCGGTGCGTCCTTCCTCTAAACTCGTGTTGTCGCGACGAAGCCTGATCAGAGGAGCTGGCGCGGCGCTGGGGCTGCCCTGGCTGGAAGCGATGGCAGCTCCGCTGGTCGCTAGCGACGCGATCGAGCACTCACACGCTTCCGATAAGCCTGTGCGAATGGCTGCTCTGTTCGTGCCAAATGGCGTCCGGCAAGACCTATGGACTCCGCAGGGTGAGGGCAAGTCCTTTGAATTGTCGCCAGCATTGGAGCCTCTCCGTGATGTGCAAAAAAAACTGTTGGTACTGACCAACTTATGGAATCAAGGTAGTGACGTTGGAGACGGCCACTACGTCAAGACTTCGGGTTTCTTGACATGCACCACGATTAACAAGTCACTGGGGATCGACCTCAACTGCAACGGAAAATCGGTTGATCAAGTTGCAGCTGAGACGTCAGGCCAATTCACGCCCTTGGCATCTTTGGAGTTGGGAATCGATCCTGTCACAACCGGTGTTGATACGAATGTTGGTTATACCCGTGTGTATGGTTCGCATATTGCCTGGGCTGGGCCGACCCGTCCTCTGGCTCGTGAGCTAAATCCACGGCTGGTTTTTGAAAGAATCTTTCGAGCCGCCAACCCTTTGCAACAGGCAGCTCGCAATGAACGTCTGTTGTTGGATCGCGTGTTGGACGATGCCAAGCAGCTGCGCCAGCAACTCGGCGCTGCGGATCGGCAGCGCGTCGATGAGTACTTGCAGTCAGTCCGCTCAATCGAGCGACGAATCGAAAAACAGCAGGATACGTCAAATCCCTGGCAGCCATTGGTCGAGCTGAACGAACAACAGCGGCCACCAAGCGATCAACCTGATGGGTTTCCTGAGCACTTGCGGCTGATGATGGATATGATTTCCCTCGCTTTCCAAACCGACACGACTCGCGTTTGTACGTTGATGTACGGCAATGCTGTCAGCGGACGCAATTACTCGTTCTTGGAAGGTGTGCCGGGTGGGCATCACGATACATCTCATCATCAAAACGAAGAGGAGAAACTGCGAGCCTATCAAATCATTACGCGTTGGAATGTTGAGCAATTTGCCTACTTGCTAGGGCGACTTGAGAGCATGAATGAAGGCGATTCCACAGTGCTCGACAATTCCATGATCTTGTATGGATCCGGTTTGCGAGATGGGAACAGTCATGATCCCCACAATTTGCCAATTCTGTTGGCCGGTGGTGGCGGTGGCAAAATAAATACCGGTCAGCATCTCAAGTACTCGCGAGATACACCATTGTCCAATTTGTACACCAGCATGCTGCGGGCGTTTGGCAGTGACACGGGTAACTTTGCTGACAGCACTGGTACCCTGCCCGGCGTGCTGGTTTGACTTTGGGTGGACTTTCAAGATAATCCAAAGTTCCACTCATTGACATATCGTAATATAGCGATATATTGATAGTGAGTGGTGGCGACGCTAGGATTTCTACGCTAGTGGTTTGGGACAGCTAAAAATTAGGATTGGTCCATAGTGGGATTCGCCAG
>JAGQPR010000380.1 GCA_020426625.1 Planctomycetales bacterium | reverse complement strand
TATCGCAATTCTCGCGTTAGCCCTCCTGGGGTAAAACCACGGCCTTCGATTACGATATGCGTTCTGCGGCCATGACAAATTGGCTGCAGTAGATCAGCGCGGAGTGTTGGCGGGTCGATACTGCTAGGAAAAGCGTTCTCTGGGAAAATGTCCGTATCAATGGCATGATGCTGACGACAGGTTTGGGTAAAGACAAATGGAAAAGACCAAAGTTGCAATCGTTGGCCTTGGAACGGTTGGCAGCGGAGTTGCCAAGTTACTACTTGATCACGGCGATCGTACCGCGCGTCATGCCGGGCGGACATTGTGGCTAGAAAAGGCTGTCGTTCGCAATCTCAACAAGAACAGGGTGTGCGATTTACCCGATGGTGTCCTGACCGACGACCTGAATGATGTTTTGACCGATCCGGACATCAAAGTAGTTGCCCAGTTAATTGGCGGACTAGAACCGGCGCGAACGGTCATGTTGCAATTACTGGACGCGGGAAAGGACGTAGTGACAGCCAATAAGGCCCTGCTTGCCGAACATGGTGCAGAATTGTTTGATCACGCCAGGGCGCTAGGACGGTGCATTGCCTTCGAGGCAGCGGTGGCCGGAGGCGTACCGATCATTACAAACGTCAGCCAGTGCCTTTCCGCCAATCAAATTGGCTCTCTGCATGGTATTCTCAACGGCACAAGCAATTTCATCGTCTCCCAGATGGATGAACAGGGCTGGAGCTACGAGGCGGCACTCGCGGAAGCTCAGCGACTTGGATTTGCGGAAGCCAATCCGGCCATGGATGTCGACGGGTCCGACGCGGCACAAAAGCTGGCAATCTTGGCCCACTTGGCGTTTGGCGCCCGTATTCGCTGGAGTGACATTCCCAGGACTGGTATCGACTCACTGGACCTGGCCGATCTCCGTTTTGCCAGAGAATTGGGATACCGGATCAAATTGATTGCCCACGCAAGGCTAGTTGCTGCAGGTTTAGAACTTAGCGTTGCCCCAACCCTGATTCGGTTTGGGCAGCCGTTGGCAGAAGTTCGAGCGAACTACAACGCCATAAGTGTCGTGGGCGACGCGGTGGGGGACTTGTTTTTCCATGGCCAGGGAGCTGGTCAGATGCCCACAGCCTCGGCGGTTGTGGCTGACATGATTGATACAGCTGTCGGCAGAACGCCGATTACTTTTCGGACGCTCGAGTTGTGGAGCAAACGAGAGTCGAATGTGGTTATCCGCCCGGACCAAGAAATGCCCGGTCGCTATTACATGAGATTTCAGGTTGCGGATCGACCTGGCGTGATGGCCAAGATTACAGCCATACTTGGTGAGGAAGAATTGTCCATCGCTTCGATCATCCAGCACGAACCCGACCCGCGTGGCTGTGCACAATCCGTACAATTGGTCATCATGACTCACGAGGCTCCAGAAGGCGCCGCCCAAGCGGCAGTCGACCGCATCGTCAAGCTGCCTGTCGTCAGTGGCGAGGCCGTGCGTATGCGGGTCATGGAAGAAAGGCGTTCTAGCAAATAAAAAGTAACAACATGAAGTACGTTATCATCATTCCTGATGGTTGTTCTGATCAACCTATCGAACAACTGGGCAATCAAACTCCACTGCAAGCAGCCAAGGTGCCTAACATGGACCGTGTCGCTGCTGCGGGCCTTGTCGGCCGAACCGACAACGTACCACTTCACTTCCCAGCTGGAAGTGAAGTCGCCAACATGACGTTGTTTGGTTACGATCCCAACCTCTACTTTACTGGCCGTGCGCCCATCGAAGCCGCTGCCCAGGGAATTCAGCTTGGGGCTTTCGATTGGGCCATTCGCTGCAATTTGGTGACTATTGTGGATCAGATCATGGTCGACTTCACGGCCGATCATATCTCGTCTACCGAAGCAGCCGAATTGCTTAGTTCTTTTAAGGGTATCGTTGCAGATTCGTCATTTGAATTTGTGCCGGGGGTAAGCTATCGAAATCTCCTGATTTATCGCGGCGGATCTTCCGCCGAATCGCCATTCAACGAGGACACGCGCACGCGGGCTCCTCATGATTTGACGGATCTGCCCGTCGTAGACGATTATCCGCGTGGACCAGGCAGCGATCTGCTCGTCGATTTGATGCAGAAATGCCAAACAGTTCTTGGTAGCCATGAGATAAACCTGGAGCGAGTTGCTGCCGGAAAGAAACCGGCCACAAATACATGGCTTTGGGGACAAGGACGCAGCCCGAGTTTGCCCTCATTTGCCGATCGCTTTGCAATCCGGGGAGCCATGATTACTGCTGTCGACTTGCTACGCGGGCTGGCTGCATTAATGGGCTGGGACCGTATCGAAGTGGCTGGCGCGACTGGATACCTTGACACAAATTATGCGGGAAAAGGTCAAGCCGCCGTTGAAGCTCTGGACAGATACGACATCGTGTGTGTCCACGTCGAGGCAACAGACGAAGCTTCACACGAAGGTCGCTTCGATGAAAAAGTGAAAGCACTCGAGCGCATCGACGAACACATCGTTGGACCAGTAATGGAAAAGTTAAGCACCTTCGATGCCTATCGGATGCTGATTTTGCCGGATCACCCAACTCCTTGTTCTACGAAGAAGCACAGTCACGGGATGGTACCATTGACGGTTTGCGGTCGTGGTATTGCATCGTCTGGCTTAGTCTATAGCGAAGCGGTGGCCGAGGAATCAAATCTTGCGTTTGCCAATGGCTGGGAAATGATGCCAGCCTTTATTGGGCAGGAAAACTGGCCAAAGGACTCGTGAGTCAGGCTGCCCCTCAGTCCAGGGTGGCAACACTTGACGTTGACTACCCACTATCTTGCCTAGAACCATCAACAAACCTTTGCAAAGGTAACGATTGAAATGCCCTTGGTTGTTCAGAAGTTTGGCGGTACGAGCGTAGCGGATCCAGAGAAGATACTTGCCGCAGCCCGCAAGGCCATTCGCGCTCAGCAGGCAGGCAACCAAGTGGTCGTTGTCGTAAGTGCCATGGGTCACAATACCGATCTGTTGATTGAACTTGCCGCTCAAGTCAATCCAAACCCACAAGACCGTGAAATGGATATGTTGCTTTCCACAGGAGAGCAAGTCAGCGTCGCGCTGATGGCCATGGCCGTCGATTCATTAGGCGCGAAAGCCGTGAGCATGACCGGTGCACAAATGGGAATTCAGACGGACAGTACTTTTACCAAGGCGCGCATCCGCACGATTTCTCCCGAGCGCATCAACAAATTGTTGGCGGACGGCAACATAGTAATTGCTGCTGGATTTCAAGGAATTGATCAGGACTTCAATATTACTACTCTCGGGCGCGGCGGCTCGGATACGACAGCTGTCGCGTTGGCAGCAGTTCTACACGCGGATGCCTGCGAAATTCACACCGATGTTGATGGCGTTTATACGACTGACCCTCGACAACTGCCCGAAGCCCGGCATATGTGCCGCATCAGCTATGATGAAATGCTCGAATTGGCCAGCTTGGGCGCGGGAGTCATGCACAATCGTTCGATAGAATTCGCCAAGAAATATCGAGTGCCAATCCACGTCCGCAGTAGCTTTAGCGACACGCGTGGAACGTTGATCTGCGACGCAAGCGAGTCGCCAAGTGCCGCCGTCTGCGGCGCTGCGATGGCCAAAAACGAGGCCAGAATCACCGTGCAAGGAGTACCCGATCGTCCAGGCACTAGCTTCGGCATCTTCAAACTGTTGGCTGATGAAAAGATCACGGTCGATATGATCGTCCAAAACGTTGGCGAAAAGGATCGTGCGGATATTTCTTTCACCGTCCCCAAAGACGAGCTAAGTCGAGCCAAACGAACCATTGAACAAGCATGCCAATCTGTGGGAGCTTCCGGTTTCACCTACGACGAGGGTGTCTCGAAAATATCGGTTGTTGGTATCGGAATGGCGAAGCAAACGGGTGTCGCGCAACAGATGTTTCGTGCAATCGCAGACGCTGGCATCAACATCCAGATGATCACCACCAGTGAAATCAAGATCTCCGTCTTGGTATCGCTTGCCAACGCTCAAGCCTGCCTGCGGGCGGTGCATGCAAGTTTTTCCCTGCAACAGCAACCGCTCGACGCAGCGGTTTGGGAAGAGCTACCCGCTCGTACAAATACCCAAGCCGACTTGCAGAAGCTCGTGGCAGACCTGCAAGCTGCCGACATGGAGAAATTGTCCTTGAGCGACATTTCGCTGGCAGACGACCAAGCCAGAATCACATTGGCTGGCGTGCCGGACAACCCAGGCTTGGCAGCCGACGTTTTTGACGCTGTTGCGGCTGCAGGAGTATTCGTCGACATGATTGTCCAAAGTTACGATGGGTTCGAAGGCGAGACGAGTATTAGTTTGACGATTCCACGCAAGCAGTATCAAGCATGTTTACAAGCCATGAACGCGCTGGCCAACAAGTTCAATTTCCGTAGCGTCCATGGAAGTGAACAGATTTCCAAGCTCTCGGTCAGCGGTATCGGACTCCGCAGTCACACAAGCGTCGCAATCGGGATGTTCGAAGTCCTCGCAGCAGCTGGCATCAACGTTGAAATGGTGAACACCAGTGAACTTCGCGTCAACGTAGTGGTCGCCAGCCACCACGGTGTCCAAGCGTTGAAGTGCCTTCAGGGGCGGTTCGGGCCGACGAGAACCGCCTAGTGCTTGTCAACATCAGGACTTAGGGTGCAATGATTACGTGGATAAGCTGCGCACTAGGTCCTAAACGCCAATGCCGATGAATTCGCCGCGTCTTCCAATGGGAGAACCCAGGCGACAGCTTCGGGTTCTGGCTCGGTTTCGGCCTCGGTGGACTTAGGAATTGTCATCGAGAAGAGGACGACACCGATGCAAGCCACTGCACAGGGTATCGCCCAAAAGGCTGTCCAATTGGTGATGGTCTCTTCTTCACCGCTCGGGCTGATGTCTTTCTTGCTGAAGGCTTGATTCAGCCAACCCGATAACTCGGACCCTAGGTACATTCCCAGCCCGTACACCAGGAATCCATAGATTCCTTGTGCAGTATTGACAAACTCTTTCGGTGCAATGATGTTTGCGTTGATCATTCCCGCAGCGAAAAAGAAATCGAAACAGATCCCGTGAATCGCAATTCCAAACAGCACAAGAACTAGGGGACGTCCCACTGCAAACAAGCCAAATCGCAGCGCCCAGGCTGAGATGCCGACTAGCAGCACCCAATTCATGTTGCGGTTGTTTTCGCCCAGAAACCACGGCAATGAGAGCATGAAGAATATCTCAATCCATTGTCCAATCGTCATCACTGGCCCTACCGTCCTGGCCGGCACACCTGTCTTCTCGATGAACAGGGCAGCAAAAGCAAAATACAACCCCATGGCCATCGCTGCGACCAAAGTCACACCGAAGAACACTGGTTCGGCAATTAGCATGGCTACCGATCCCTGAACGGTATCGACTAGCGCCCCCCAAGCCTGTTGCAACACGCCAATTTCAGCCGCCTTTTCTGCGGCAGCATCGACAGGCGCTTCAGCGACGGCAGTCGCAGCTGCTACGGGTGGCGTATCGGGCAACGCTACAAAGGAAAATAAACCGACCAGTATGGACAGCCCACAGGCTAACAACAGCGGCTTTTCGTTGACCGGTTCGTCCTTCTTCATGAGAAGGGCATGGGATAATCCGGCAGCAATCCAACCGATGGTGCCAAACACGCGTATCCAGGGGAAGATCTCGTTGGCTTTGCCCGCGAAAATATCCCCGTCGTGCGCGAATACAATCGAGTTGACGAGTCCAAGCGTAGGGGCGAAAGCCAAAGCGTAGATTAAGGTGGCCCAATAAAAGGGCCTTGGGTTCCTCGCCTTTGCCATCATGAACAAGAGCGCACCTCCAACCAAGTGCGATACGCCGATGACATGTTCAGTATTAAAGTACTTGTCCGCCAACGGTCCGACGATCAGTGGCGTGATCATGGAGCCGATCGGTATACAACCATAAATTCGCCCAATGTCCTTTCGAGAGAACCCACGTGCATTGAGCAGGTTGCCTAGTACCACAAACCAGGCTCCCCAGATTGCGAATTGCAAAAAATGCAGAACGCAAAACTGCCAATGAGTCACGACGAAGGTAACAAAGGCTTGAACTTGCGCTATGAAGCCGGCATCAGCCTGAGCGAGTAAAGGCAGCATGAGTAGACCACTTTGGATGGAAGGCTAGAGTTCTAGAGAGGTGGTATCACGGCGCTGATGTTCTTCCCGTTAGGCGCTCTGGTAGCGATGAACATTCAGTCGTTCCGCGGCAAGAAGTGGGCGTTGAGTCTAGCTGTTTTCCATTGGAAAATAAAGTACCTGAATTGGCGTCCCAGCTAAGTGAGATGCGCAGTCGCTTGCAATCTCGACCACAGTCATAGAACTTGATCGAGTATGCGACCTGCTCGACTTCACAGCCGGTGCGAGGCAACTCCGTTTGGTCCGATCGAATGGTGAATCTTGAAATGCAGCCCCGCACCACACCACCGAGCATCTGCTCATTCCAGCAGCGTGGTTGCATAGCAGAACCCGCGACGATTGTCGGGAACGTTAGACGACGCAAGAAGAAGGGATCAGTTACGCGACCACTGCGTGAAGTTTTTCGACCAGCCCAGGTGTCTGCTCCAAATCCCCGAGGCAGTTGGGCCAAACCATCCATAATAGTAATGCGACTTGTGGCTAAGCTTCGCCACAGGTCTTGCCGCGTTTTCCGGATGAGCTTCTGAGAGAGTAGCATAACCCGGCAGGTTCATTCCAACTGAATTCGTTCCAGTTCTATTCACTGTGCCGCAACTCCACGGAAACTGTTGCTGAGCGTTGCTGCTTTCCGTACAGGCAATGCAGGCGACTAATAGCGCGAGAACGGTCAATTTCAGTTCATTTCCCATGAACATACCTCGATCCAAGTCTTAAAGGCAGCGAGCTGTTTTGCGGACTGTATAGTTTGCCGCTTGCGAGATAGAAACGTTGCTCAGAAAGTTTAGTTCAGTATTCAACCTCTGAGGCAATTAAACTGAGTAGCCTGGAAAGAATCTCACCTGGAGAATCTCCCCACGAATATACCCCCCATGTGAACCAGGGGAGAGTCGACATCCGGGCGAAAAGCCCTTGGTTGCCGCTGGACGTTCGGAACCCTGTCTGCGACAATGTTACTGGGGAGACAAGGGACTTTTCTTGGTTAAGCTCATCTAAATGTGCAAGGGGAATTGGTATGCGACGCACGCTGCGCGCTGGCTTTACGCTGGTTGAATTGTTGGTAGTGATCGCCATCATTGGTGTACTGGTTGGCTTGCTTCTGCCTGCCGTCCAAATGGCCCGTGAGGCTGGACGTCGTGCCCAATGTGCGAACAATCTGAAGAATCTTCAATTGGCGAATGCAAATTTCGAAGGCGCCAAGAAGCACTACCCTGGCTATCAAGATCGTTTTGGTTTGGCCGGTATGAATAGCTCTTTCAAAGTCGGTTCATGGGCGGTCGCGTTAATGCCCTATTACGAACAGCAAGCGGTACGCGATCTGTGGGACGACCAAACGACCAACGACCCCTGGCTGCAGCAGGGCCAACCGTTCAGCTCGAATAGGCAGGACCAGGTTGCAATTCAATTTTACCCTGCTATGTCGATGTTATCTTGCCCATCAGACAGTTTGGGTGAGGAGGAGATATATGCCAAGAACAGCTATGCTTGCAACGCTGGATTCTATCCTCGGGGTCAAAATGTAGAGGCTTTGGATGCAGTACAACAGAGGTACGCCGGAGCACCCTCGTATCCTGTACAGAACAATCCGAGAGCAT
>JAGQPR010000037.1 GCA_020426625.1 Planctomycetales bacterium | reverse complement strand
TTGCTTGGATTTGATTTCTCGACGATTCCCGGCATGAACATGTCCTTGAGACAAACGAGGCGTTATCAGGAACATCAAAACTTAAGTCGCAGCTACCTGCGCAACTGACGAGAATTCTCGAATGCCAGCAGCGACTCTGTCGACTTGTGCCCGAGTCATTTCCGGGTACATAGGAAGCGAAATAATCTGTTCGGCAAAGGTCGTGCAGCGAGGCAAGTGCTCGGGAAAGGTTGGGCTATTCTCAAATGGCTGTGCCCGCGACAAAGGATGTGGATAGTGGATGCCACATTGAATGTTTCGGTCCGCCAAGAATTGGATCAACTGGTCTCGCAGTGGATGTCGAACAACGTACAGATGATACACGTGCCGGGCATCCTCGCGCTGGCCGGGCAACAGCAATTCGCTGCCAGACAATGCTTCGCGATACCACTGAGCTACTTCTCGCCGCCTCTCAGTCCATTCTTCGATGTACTTCATTTTCGTCAATAACACGGCAGCCTGAATGCTGTCCAGACGGCAGTTAAATCCAAGAATGTCATGGCGATTCTTGACTACTTGGCCGTAATTTCGGAGCAGCCGCATCCTTTGAGCCAATTCAGGATCGTTGGTCACCGCTGCCCCGCCGTCTCCGAACGCTCCCAAGTTTTTACCCGGGTAGAAGCTAAAGCAACCAATGTCGCCAAATGAACCACATCGCTTGCCGTCGATTTCTGCTCCGTGGGCTTGGGCGGCATCTTCAACAATCCGCAGACCGTGCTGGCGGGCGATTTCAGCGATTTGCCGCATTTTCGCTGGCTGTCCGTACAGGTGCACTGGAATAATCGCTTTGGTTCGACTGGATATGGCCAGCTCGATCGCCTCCGGATCGATGTTGAAGTCGTCCTCGCAAACATCTACCAACACGGCTTTTGCACCGCAGTAGTGTATCGCCAGTGCAGTTGCAGCAAATGAATTTCCAGCAGTGATGACTTCATCGCCTGGACCGATTTCCAGCGCACGTAGCGCCAGGTGCAGTGCGTCGGTGCCGTTGGCTAAACCAACACAATGATCGACTTGGCAATAGGTAGCGAAGGCTTCCTCGAATTCTGCAACCTGTTTGCCCAGGATGTAACCCGCCGAATCGATCACTTCCGACATGCGGGCAAGCACCTCCTCCTTGATGTTTCGCGACTGAGTGACCAAATCGACAAGTGGAATAGTAGCGGGTTGTTCACTAAGACTCATGGGCTGTTTCCGTTGACGAAGAGATAAGTTCTTGAAGCAACGCTTGACGTTGCAAGGGCGTCTGGCCGCAGGCTGAACAGGACTCCGTAAGGCAGCTGCCCTCCAGCTTCTGACCACAGCAGCACAGGTCCGCCACGACGCGGGCGGGATTGCCCACAACTAGGGAAAACGCCGGCACGTCCCTGGAGACGACCGAGCCCGCTCCCACCATCCCAAAGCAACCAATTTCGACCCCGGGAAGAATCACGGCAGCCGCTCCAATCGAAGAGCCGGTTCGAAGCACTGTCTCAACAAGCCAACTCTTGTCTTTGTATCTTGTCGCAGCATGATCCATGCGAGGTGAACGCGGATAGCAATCGTTTGTAAATGTAACGTTTGGTCCGACGAACACACCATTCTCGATGACCACTCCCTCCCAAACAAAGACGCCGTTTTTGATCGTCACGTCGTTGCCAACTACCGCTCCGCCTTCGACGAAGCAGTGGTCGCCAATATTGACATTCGTTCCGATTCGAGCACCGCGCAAGATGTGGCAATACGCCCAGATATTCGTGCATGCGGGGATTTCCACTGCATCATCGACCAAGGCTGTAGGATGTATCATTTGATTACTGCTTTGGTTTGCGCGGCAGCATCCTTGTCATTTGTGGTTTCTCCGAGCAAACGCATCGGCTGCAATTGCACAGGATGCCCACCACTAAGCAATGAAACATGTGCAGCCTCCAAGACCGCCGTGACTTGATAGCCATTGACTCCATCAGTATGAGGAATATCACCCTCGCAGATGCAGCGGATGAAATCGGCGCATTCGGCCTTTAATGGCTCTTTCTCCTGCACCCACGGACAAAAGCTGCCGCCATATCGATAGGAGATTTGGAATTCGGCGAAATCGCTGGATGGTGGCGGAGTATCAATGCCCTTGTCGTAGACCTTGATTTTTTCCTGTGCCAGATCGTCGTAGACAGCCATCTTCTTGTCACCGACGACGGTCAACAATCGCTCTTTGTGAGGATCTAGCCAACTGACATGGATCATCCCCATCTTGTTCCCCTTGAAGTGCATCGTCAGATTGCAGACGTCATGTATGGCGGGGTTTAGATGTGCCAATCCAGTGCAGGTCACCTTTTCTGGCTGCTGCCCAAGAAGATACAGCATCATGGAAATATCATGGGGAGCCAAATCGTAGAGGGCGCTTACATCCTTGCGCACCGGACCAAGGTTCAATCGTCTGCTACTGATATAGGTAAGATTGCCAAGCTCGCCCGCTAGGATCAGCTCTCTCAGCTTCTGGACAGGCGCGCTATGCAAGAACACATGCCCGACAAAGAGCACACGGTTTCGTTCTGCAGCCAACGCGACCAGCTTCTCGCACTCCGCAGTCGACTTGGACAACGGCTTTTCGACAAAGACGTGCAAATCGTGCGCAAGGGCCTTGGAAGCTAATTCGAAGTGCGTGGCAGTGGGCGTGGCTATCACCACCGCGTCGACCAAATCGCGGTCGAGCAAAGTGCTGAAATTCTCGACAGGGATTACACCCGGATATCGACTCTTAATCCGCAGCAACTGATCGCGACTCTGGTCACACACCGCAGTCACTTTACAGTTGTCGAACTCAGAAAAACATCGAACCAGATTTGGGCCCCAATAGCCCAAACCAACAATTCCGACTCGTATCATTTGCGCTTACTCGTGGAAGACACTCAATGGTTGCTACGCGTCAAAATGACTTTGACCGTTTTCAGCATGATCAAAATGTCCAGCCTCAGTGATAGGTTATCCACGTAGCGGATATCTAATTCGATCATTTGCTTGAAGGTTAGGCGGTTTTTTCCGCTTACTTGCCATAATCCGGAAATCCCCGGTAAGACTTCAAAGCGACGCAGCTGCCAAGGCTGATAGTCCTCTAGACGCAATACCTCTGGCCTAGGTCCTATAAGACTCATGTTTCCGATCAGTACGTTGAACAATTGCGGCAGTTCGTCGAGCGACAATGCTCGCAACAGGGCTCCACCGTAAATGAGTCGATTGCGGTAACACGGCTTCTGAGCTTGTGAGTTGCTTCGAGCCAATTGGGCAACGTAATCGCGATGTAAGTCGGGGCCATCGTTGACGGTCATGGTCCGGAATTTATAGATAACAAATCCCTTGGTACCCACACCGATCCGCTCTTGCTTGAAAAGCACCGGCCCTCGAGAGACGATTTTGATGAACACCGAGATGACGGCGAAAAGGGGAAGTAAAGCAACAATCAAGAATGCCGAGCCACAGACATCAACAGTGCGCTTCCAAAAGGGGGTTCGTCGAATCTCAACCTTGATAACCGGCGGCTGAGAATCATATAAGCATTCGACCTGAGGCAGAGCTGCCGTGGTTGCCGTCATCGTTTAATCCTGAAATACCAACACTGCTCGCTAATCGCCACCAAAACTAACTCTGCCTTTGGTTGAGTCGCGAGTAATGCAAGCGGAGAGGGGAATTGCCCTCCCTGTCCCTCGGGCTCCAACCGTCCCACCGCAAGTTGCTTGGAGCCGATGCAACTTGCGGTGGGAGGGTTAGTTACGTTTACCCAGCGGCGGCGTTCGCCGAGAAGTGTCGAATTGCCAAACAAATCCTCGCCTGAGTCAAACTCGACAAAACTTGTGGCTGACTCATCGCACCATAATGATTCCCTAATCGTTTCTTTTCAACCGACCTTGTGCTTCGCTAAGGCGATTTGGCGACAAGTGATTTCACCAAACTGAGGAATGGCCCCCCACCAATGGAATCGCTGCCAAGATGTACGTTTTTAATTTCGGTAAAGACCGAAGGTGCGCGAGTTAACGAGATTCTGGCCTAAAGGGGTCGCGATTGCCGCAGTATCGGGCCTGCGGGAAAATCCAGGCAGATCCGGCACAAAGATGCTTGTTCCCAAGAATAAGAAGGGCGGGGTGCAAGGAGTCAATTAAGAACTTCTTATGAGCAACGATCGGTAGACGATCCAAATTCAATAGTCGCAAAAAATAATCATTTTCCGTTTGGACATTTCAAGTCTTGGCGACCGGCTGCACAAATGACTTCCAAATTTCATAACGTGCTTCCCCCATCGCTACGGCGATCGTCGGGTTGCTTGCAGGTTTGATGGGTTTATTCAATAGCTTCATGCCTGCTTGGGCTGGAGTTCGACCTCCTTTGCGCGAATTGCATTGCAGACAGCTACACACGATATTCTCCCAGGTGGTCCTACCACCATGTGAGCGGGGGATAACGTGGTCCAAACTCAACTGGGAGGCAGGGCGGGCTTGCCCACAGTACTGACACTGATGTCCATCCCGGGCGAAAAGTGTTTTCCGATTGAACCGAATGGTCAGCCGCGGCAGCTTGTCATACCGCGTCAGTCGCAGGATGCGGGGAACCTGAACTTCGAAATTGACCGCGCGTATATAGTCCTCGTCAGGTTGCTTTTCCAAAGCCAACAATTGACTCAGTTCACACCAAGCATTGAAGTCGTAGTTGGAGTAGCGATCGTCCTCAACGGTGATCACTTCGGCGCAGCCACGGTAAAGTAGCGTCATGGCACGACGCGCATTGATCACGCGGACCGCCATATAAAATCGGTTTAAGACCAAAACACTACATTCCAGGGCGTCGCCCATTCGCATCAGCTCTCTCCGGTCTTCCAAGGCGGAACTGCTACTTGATGTGCCGATTGTACCCCAAAAAAAAAGCGTGAGCCAGCAAAACGCCCGGTAACCAGATGCGCGGCCGGGATATCGTGCCTTGACCACTTGAGCTTGGGGCCCAACAATCTTGAAATCGCCGCAGTGCGGCACTCCGCAGTTCGCAGACTGACTTCTCCAAAATTAACTTGAAATTAATCGTGGCGCTGAAAGTGAACGTGATGAATCAACCGCGGGACAAACGAAGCTATTCTTTGCCCCTACGAATGAGGCTTGCGCAACAGCGGGCCGCCTACTAGAGCATCACAACTGGACGCGACCGGTATGAACTCTCCAGCCGATTCCCTCGGCTTTGTTTCCAACTTGCCTTTGCATGCTAGGTGTTTTAATGAGTGGAAGTGTCCGGGCTGGTTCGCCAGCTTCATTGCCTGATACTCGAGGTCGCTTTGGACAGTTTGGCGGACGGTTTGTTCCTGAAACGCTGACACGTGCATTGGACGAACTGGTCGCCGAGTATGAATCCGCAAAGGCCGACGCGAGTTTCCAGTCGCAACTGGACGAGCTGCTGAAAACCTTCGTCGGGCGCCCCTCACCGCTCTATTATGCCAAGAGGTTGAGCGAGAAGACGCGAGGCGCTCAGATTTGGTTCAAACGAGAAGACTTGAACCATACCGGTGCCCACAAAATCAATAACACATTGGGTCAAGCGCTGTTGACACTGCGCATGGGAAAGACCCGGGTCATCGCTGAAACGGGCGCGGGCCAGCATGGAGTCGCCACCGCAACGGCTTGCGCTCATTTTGGCTTGCCCTGCGTGGTTTACATGGGAGCCGAAGACGTTCGCCGGCAGAAGCCCAACGTGTTTAGCATGAAGCTGCTGGGAGCCGAAGTTCGTCCCGTCGAAAGCGGTTCCAAGACGCTACGAGATGCTGTTAACGAAGCCATGCGCGATTGGATGGCCTCTGTGGAGGATACGCACTACATCATCGGTTCGGTAATTGGGCCGCACCCCTTTCCTGCCATGGTCCGCGATTTCCAATCTGTGATCGGACGTGAGGCTCGCAGTCAATCCTTGGACGCGTTTCAGCGGCTGCCCGATGCCGTCGTCGCTTGTGTGGGCGGTGGCTCCAACGCCGCCGGTATGTTCTTCCCATTTATCGAAGACTCTGATGTGAAATTGCTTGGCGTCGAAGCAGGTGGACTGTCCAGTGTGCCCGGTCAACACGCTTCGCCTTTATCTTACGGTTCACCGGGAGTACTGCACGGTAGCTACAGCTATGTCATGCAAGATGAAGATGGCCAAACCTCTCCCGTCCACTCCATTTCTGCGGGCTTGGATTATCCCGGCGTGGGGCCTGAACACAGTTACTGGAAAGACGCTGGCCGTGTAACTTACACCCAATGCCAAGACGGACAGGCCTTAGAAGCATTCGATCAAGTCGCCAGAAACGAAGGCATTCTACCGGCGCTCGAATCTTCGCATGCAGTTGCCAAGGCGATCGAATTGGCTTCTCAAATGTCGAGCGATGAAATTGTGCTAGTATGCCTCAGTGGTCGGGGCGATAAAGACGCCGCCGAAATCGCGCGCCTACGAGGTCAAGACTACTGATACATCTCCGGCCATTTTTCTCATCCTCCATCACCATCTGCGGAACATGCCCCCTTGGCAGCTTGTCCAAGTTTCAGGAGATAACGTCGCCTCTATGTCCTCCATCGACCAACGTTTCGACGAATTGCGCAAAGCAGGCAAAAAAGCCTTCATTCCATTTCTCACCGCCGGTGATCCGTCACTTCAGCTAACCGCTAGATTGCTCGAACAACTAGATACATGCGGATCCGCCATCGGCGAAGTTGGCATCCCGTACAGCGACCCTATTGCCGATGGACCGGTAATCCAAGCGTCATACACGCGAGCTTTGGACTCGGGAATACGCATCAAGGATATTTTCCGCACCATCGGGGAAGTTACCCC
Organism: Planctomycetales bacterium; assembly: GCA_020426625.1. GTDB lineage: Bacteria > Planctomycetota > Planctomycetia > Pirellulales > Pirellulaceae > Aureliella. Next base: position 23,043 of record JAGQPR010000037.1, on the reverse strand, counting down.
AAAGTTAAAGATGCCACTGGTGTCCATGGTCAGCTACTCGATCATTCAGCGAATCGGCAGCGAACAGTTTGTGAACGATGCGCTAGTAGCTGGATTCGCGGGCGCGATCGTTCCCGATCTGCTGGTTGAGGAAGCGGACTCGCTGCGGACAATCTGCCGAAAACATGACTTCAGCTTGATCCATCTAGTGACGCCCACCACGCCGCAAGACAGGATGCTGCGGATCGCAGAAAGCTCAAGCGGCTTTATTTACTTTGTTTCGATCACCGGTATCACGGGCGAGCGGAGCGAGCTGCCCGCAGACTTGCTCGACAAAGTTCAATGGCTGCGCGAACGAACCGATTTGCCCATCTGTATCGGCTTTGGGATCAGCCAACCAAGCCATGTCAAATTGCTATCTCCGGTTGCCGATGGCTTGATTGTTGGCTCTGCCTTGGTGCGGCGAGCTGCAGAAGCAAAGTCCGCTGAGCAGTCCATAGCAGCAGTTCGCGATCTAGCTAATGAGCTGATCAGCGCAATGCAGACGCCGTAACCCCCATCCGTGGGGCGCCCCCTTGCTCGCGAGTACTCGTCTGCGCTCTTTTTTTCTTCCTGCCAGAGTGATGGTGAATATACTGGTAGAAAGCAGAGCCAATCACTGCGGGGAAATGCGCACATTTTCAGAATGTTGCCAATGAAGTTACCATGGCTCTCGAGGGTCGCCAAACGAAGCTTTCCAATTCTCAGTTGAGCGAACCTGCATGCACAACTTGCTGCTGCCACCTTGCCTCGGCTTGGCCACAACCGCGTTTCGGCCAGGACAAGCCTTGGTCGGATCTCACACGTGGATCACTTCTCTGGCCATCGACCAGCAGCGAAGCATACTCCTGATATATGCCAGGTTTACGACTTAACCATCTCGCTGCCAAGTGCTTTTCCCGCACTTGGCCATGCGCGTCACAACCCTGTTGGTCCGTCCGTGGGCTCTACCAACATCGACATCATGAGTGCTCGCGATTCCACCAAGGAACAGGAAAAAGGTAGAACTAATATGAATGTTGATAAATGGCCCAATCACCTATACGCACTCGATGTTTCGAGAGGTGTAGCTGCACTCGGAGTTGTGTTTTGGCATTGGCAGCACTTCGCATACGACGGCACTGAATTGCCTGAGAATTTTCAAAGAAACGACCAGCCCCTCTATCAGTTGCTGCGGATCTTCTATGAAGAAGGTGGGCTTGGGGTTCAGTATTTCTTCATACTGTCTGGCTTTATTTTCTACTGGCTCTACGGCAACTCCGTGAGTAACAAGTTAGTTAGCGTTTGGGAATTTGCAGCGAACCGTTTTTCCAGACTCTACCCGTTACATTTTATCACTTTGTTGGCGGTGGCAGTTTTGCAGTTTCTTTATGTATCGCGTGAGGGAGTTACATTCGTGTACCCCAATTATGACACCTACCACTTTTTCCTTAACCTCTGTTTTGCGTCTTACTGGGGATTCGAAAATGGCTGGTCATTTAACGGCCCCGTTTGGTCCGTATCAATCGAGGTATTGCTTTACGGAATTTTCTTCCTGGTCGCTTACTTGCGGCTAGGAGGATGGATGGTCTGCCTGTCCGTATCCTTAATAGCGTTCCCTCTAAGCTATGTGATTCTTCAGCGGCAGTTTAATGGTATGGCGATGTTTTTTCTTGGCGGTCTAGTATTTCATTCCGCCGTACTACTTTCTTCGAAACGCAAAGCATGGGCTACTCCGGTGTATCTCATTGCAGCGTCCTCTTGGGGGTGCGTGATTGTTAACTACTACTTCTTTGATTTGAGTGGCAGAATCTTGGAATTGGGACTGCTTGGGAAGGTTTTCCTCAATGGATTTCCGTTCTACATTCTGTTCCCAACGACTGCGTTGAGTCTTGTTCTCATGGAAATTCACGGCGCAGCTCAATTGAAGTCTCTATCCTGGATTGGGGATATTACCTATTCGACTTATTTACTCCACTTCCCTCTACAGCTGTTATGTGGGTTAGCAATTAGTTACGGCCTCTTGGGTAAGAATTTTTACTTGCATCCTGTCAGTCTTATTATCTTTTTCATGGTTCTGATTCCATTGTCGTACGCAACTTTTGTCAAGTTCGAGAGGCCGATTCAGAAAACACTAAGAGCCAAGCTAGTACCGCAGCGATGAGGCGCACTCACTTTTTTAACTTTCGGGAAACTTCTTCTGCGTATGTAAACTGTCCACGATGCTCCGACATGATGATTGCCGGCCCGCCAATGTCGGAACGCACTAACGGCAGCAACGCGAGCGCTCAGCCAGAGTGTGGGGAACCCACGGCTCTGACGCCATAGCCCGCACACTCAGCTCGATCGTTAAAATCTGCCAGCTTTACTCATCCCGCCCGACCCGAAAGGCCGATGGATCTACCAAGGGCATTTGCATGCCCAGCAATCGCTGTGCTTGAGCGGCGATGCTTGCAAATCTGGTTTCTTCGACGCCCTCGGCAATGGTGAGAGTAATGGCACATTCTGTGAAGCTTGGACGTGATCCCCACAGGTTTGACCGCTATGCGTCTATTGGCCAACGACTGTTAGTGGGTATTGCCAGCATTGCAATCGGCCTGGTGAGTTCCGAGGCGTCTGCACAACTGCGATCCGGCCGCACCACGCGTGCGTTATACAGTGAAGCTGTTGCGGCCCCCAACCAACAAACTAAAAAATCACCGGTACGAACCGTCAGCCACACGGTGGAGCTGGACTCGACCAGTACCAAGCACTCCACGGATTCGTCGGTTGTGTCCGCGTCATGTACGCAATGCGAGGCCCAGCAGGGCATCCTGCATGAACCGGCCCTTGTCTACGATTTCCCATCCGGCCCCCAGTCGTTTAGCTCGCCCGACTGCGGCTGCGACACTTGCAGCGGCGGCCGTGCCCGGCTCGCTCCGACATGCATGGCTGTTTGCCCTCCTGGCTGTGGGCCGTTGATGGCACTCTGGTGTCGGATGAGCGTTCGCGCCGAAGTGCCGCTGTACTGGCGGCGAGCCGCTGGACCACCCGCGCTTGTTACGACTTCCGACTCAAATGTCCCCCCTGCGCTTGCCGGACTATTGGGACAGGCCACCACCAGCACCCTGCTCGGCGATGGTCCACTGAATGAAGATGCAACGGCTGGATTTCGGCTGTCGCTTTCGACTTGGCTTGGTTCTGGTCAACAACTGGGATTGGCTATCCGGTACTGGAACGCAGGCGACCTGGACGACACGTTTGCTTTCAGTTCCACAAACTTTCCAGTGCTAGCCCGACCATTTCTGGATACGTCCGCAGCAACCCCTGCACAGAATACGCAGCTCATCTCCTATCCAGGCGAAAGCGTCGGGAACATTCGCGTCAGTACTACATCATCTGTCGATGGCTTAGAACTATCATTGAGACGGCTGCTTTATCTCGATCGTTTCACACGCGTCGACTGGCTCTGGGGTTACCAACACGTCACGATTGACGAAGGCTTGACCATTGCGAGCAGCACGACGGTCACTGGCACTGTACCAGCCCTGACGGGATCGTCGATAGCGGTCACCGATCGCTTCAACACGGAGAACGACTTTAATGGCATGTCTTATGGTATCCTCAGTACACGATCGTTCGCATGTTGGAAAATGGAAACGCTCTTTCGGCTTGGCGCCGGTAACTTGCGTCGCAAGGTAAATATCAGCGGTACGACTGTCACCGCTTCTGCGGTGGGCGCCACCAGCACGGAAGCTCAGGGTTTGCTAGCGCGAAACACGAACAATTTGCCTTATGTCGATGATACCTTCGTCGTCGTGCCCGAAATCGGCATCAACTTTGCCTGCATGCTTCGCCCGGGTTTGGATTTCAACGTGGGTTACAATTATCTGATGATTCCCAAAGTCGCCCAAGCCAGTCGGCAAATCGACAAAGATCTGGCGGTGAATCTTTCTGACCCTATAGCCGGATCGCTCGATCCGCAACTGGATTTCGAAGAACGAGAGTACTGGTTGCATTCGCTGGGCTTGGGATTGCAACTGCGATACTAGTGTCAAGAATTGGAAATTCAGTTCCACATAATCATTCCGCAATATTAGCCGCTGTGCGCTAGCACGCGGTTTTTGACGGAACCGCACGCTAGCGCGTTGCGGCTGATGTGGCATCGGAATTACGATTTGTGACACTTAGTCGCTTGATCAAGGCGAGCAGTGAGGCCGTATCGATCCGAACCGCAGCAGGTAACTCCAGCAATCTATGACCGATGCCTTTGCCTACGCACCGATTAGCCAGCTGGTTGGTTTGGAAGTTGTTCCAGCCGACCCCCAAGACGCCTTAGCACCTACCGTGGTCGCACTGGAAGTCGACCAGCGAATGCATAATCCCATGGGCTTTGTTCACGGAGGCGTGATTGCGCTGCTGGCCGATGCGGCCATGGGGATAGCTTTTGGCCGGACGCTGGATGACCAGATGAGCTTTGCAACAGTCGAAATGAAGACCAGTTTTCTGCGCCCGATCAAGCGCTCTAGACTAACCGCCACCGCGACTTTGGTTCAACGAGGACTGCGAATCGGCTTTGTACAATGCGAGATCATCGATTCTCGCGGGAAGCTGGTCGCAACATCAAGTTGCACCTGTACTGTCAATTCTTTGAGCTGATCGCAGTCCACTTGCCTAAATCACTGTAGCAAGTCGCCTTATTAGCATCCGCTGAAAATAAAAAAGGCGGAACTCGTTGAGTTCCGCCTTGCTCCAATGGTTATCAACTCGGTTCGACCGGTTACAGAGTCCAGCCTTCGCGGTATTCGCGTGCAGCAAACTGATTGATCTCGGGAGCATTGGTGCATTTGAGGTTGACTGCATCCCACTCGTAACGCTTACCGGTCTCACCGCGGAGAGCCAAAATACCAACGAGCATCGTTTCGGTCAGCCTGCCAGCGTATCCGAAGTTGGACATCGTACCGTGCTCGTACTCGCCGGTGATTGTTTTGACGAATTCCCACTTCTGCCGTTCGTCCGTCCCGCCTTCAAATGGAATCCGGGGCAGTGACTGTGCTGGCTTTTCGAAGTCTTTCGTCACGACACCGTTACGGATCAGGTCGTATCGCGCGCCGTAGTCATCCGGTGAGAAGATCATTCCCTCCGTACCGACTACAACTGCACCGCTTGTCTTTCTCTGTACTTTACCGGCTCGCACATCGGCGATTCGCTTCTGGAAACTCTCCGGCAACTGCTCCAGGATTTCGTCCGGAGGCAGATTCCCGCCGTCGTACCAATAGAAATCGGTGGCCGCCAGCCCCTCGCGCTCGGGAAACTCAAATTTAAGTGTCGAACTGGAAGGATACTGCTCACTATCGACGATTCCGGAGTTCTTCACCGCGGTAACCGCGATCGGATCCCACAACTTGAGAGCTTTCACCGGCATGTTCGTGGTGTGACAAGCCATATCACCCAATGCACCGGTGCCGAAATCGATCCAGCCACGCCAATTGAATGCATGGTAAACATTCTCTTTGAATGGACGCATCGGCGCGGGACCAATCCAAGCATCCCAATTCAAGCCTTCTGGTACCGGATCTTCACCCGCAGGACGCCCGGCACCCTGAGGCCAAATGGGGCGATTCGTCCAGACGTGTACTTCACGCACCTGACCAATGGTGCCAGCCTGGATGACTTCCACTGCTTCGCGAAGTCCGTTCTCACTGGTTCCTTGGTTGCCCATTTGAGTAATCACACCCATCTTCTCGGCAGTTTCCCGCAGCAACCGCGCCTCTTTCATCGACCAAGTCAGCGGCTTTTGGCAGTAGACGTGTTTCTTCAATTTCATGGCCATCATGGCGGCGCAGGCATGATTGTGATCAGGTGTGCTGACCGTCACGATGTCGACTTTGTCGCCCATCTTATCCAGCATTTCGCGATAGTCTTGAAACTGCTGCGCGTCCGGAAACTCGACTGCTTTTTTGCCCAACGATTGCTTGTCCACATCGCACAATCCAACGACGGCAACGCCCTGTTCTGCGATATGACTAGTATCGCTGCTTCCCTTCCCCCCCACTCCGATGCAAGCGGCGGACGGAGCCTGCAATGCAGACGCATATGTTTGGGATTGGACGCTAGTTCCTAGCCACACACCTGCCCCCAGGGCTGTTGTTTGACCTAGAAACTGACGACGATTTTTTCTTTGAGACATCTGGGTGGGTCCTTAAATGTGGGAACATGACCGTCTACGCACGGCAGTGGTCTGCGGTCAAAGGTGCGGTCAAAGAGTCTTTGCGAAAGAGCCCGTAGTATACGTAAAAATACTCCTCAGTTAAATAGTCCGCCCTAAGGAACACTATTTCCCATTAGCAGTGCCCAACCCGGCATGGCTGGCCAGACAGGTACTGGCATGTCACAATGTCAACTTTCCGGCACAGCCTGCCGGTGCCCCAAGCTGGAACATCGAGGGCCGCTTGCCGGTCACGCCTCGTAGATAAGAAAAACCGCGAAATCTCGGAGTCACCCGACTGATGAATTCCCGTTTGAATTTTAAGCCCCAAACAGCCGTTATCTTGAGTTTGCTGCTGGCGTTTTTGCTGGCAATAGGCGGTCCGGGATGCACCAAATCGAAGAAGTCAGCAGATATTGACGATCCAGCGAATGCGGCGTCTCAACCGGTAGCTCTTCCCGAAGACGACCCCGAAGCAGCTGCCAAGTTGGAGGAGGCCGGGTTCGCCATCACGAAGAACGACCAGGGACGGGTAGTAAGCGTTTCCGTGAATCGAACTAACGATCTAACGGAGGCAGCCCAGTGGATCGCTAAGTTGCCAGCGTTGGAATCCGCCAAATTATCCGGCAGTGGCATCAAAGATGGCGCGATTCAGGCGTTGGAAGGGTTAACTCGGCTGACGCGATTGGACTTAGAAAGTGCTGGTGTCACCAACGCTTGCCTCAAATCGGTGGGCAAGATTACCAGCTTGCAAGTCCTGATTCTTAGACTGACCAGCATTACTGACGAGGCCTTCGTCGATTTGGAGCAGTTGCAAAAGCTGCGGATGCTGGACCTACGAAATTCGAATGTGACCGATGCAGCCATGCCCGCTATTTCCAAACTGTCTTCGCTGGTGGATTTGCAGCTGGAAAGGGCCAAAGTCTCCGCTGCGGGATTGCAACATCTGCAGGGCTTGAAACTAAAGTCAATCAACTTGAATACAACCAGCGTCAAAGACGAGACACTGAAAATCCTGGGGCAAATTCCCACTCTTGAACAATTGCAACTTGATGAAACGAGTATTACCGATGATGGCATGGTGCATGTCGCCAAGCTGAAATCGCTCAAGCGGCTGCGAATGCGAGGTTGCTTCATCACGGGAGCCGGTCTGGAACACCTGAGAAACTCCAAGTCGATCGAGCGTCTCGAGTTGCGAGGGGTACCCATCAATGACGTCGGCTTGGATGTAATTTCCGGCTTTCCCAAGTTGAATTACTTGGATGTTAGTGAGTGCAAAGTAATCACCAATGACGGCATCGCCAAACTAGGCCAACTAAACGAGCTGCAGACCCTAGGGTTTTGGGAAACCAAATTGGATGATGCGGGATTGGCGGCGTTGGCAGGACTGCGAAAGCTGGAGGACTTGGATGTTCGGTCAACCAAGATCAGCAACAATTCCGCCAAGGTTATCGCAGGTTTCGCCAATCTAAAGCGTCTCAATCTAGAAGGGACACGATTGAATGACGAGGCAGCCAGTAACTTGGTAAATTGCAAGTCGCTCACTTGGATCAACGTGGCCAACACCGGTTTTAGCTACGATGGCGTCGACCAACTGACGGCAGCCAATCCAGAATTGGAAGTAGTTGAGTAGCATTTACTCGACCGACCGAAGGTAAGGCTCACGCCCCCCGCAAATGTCTGACGAGAGCACCAGATCAAGCTGCGGCTGCAGCATCCCCGCAGAAGTTTTTCCACATAATTGGCCGCTTTGGCGTTGGCCACGGTAACAGCCGCTTTGCCTTTAGCCACGGTTGTTCAAGTCAGAAAACTGTGCGGTGGTGCTTAAACTGTTTGAATCAGTCGCTCGGGTTATCCGCTCTTGTGCTTCTCTCAATCCTGCATCTCGAAGCATCGAACGCAAGTGTGCTGTTCATCAGATCCGATAGCTCTTCAAGGTGTCCTGTTCGGTGCTGAAGCTTAGGAGATGCGATCGGTGTGGAGAGCCTTTTTTCTCGCGATTGGTACCATGCTAATCATCGTCGGCGTGGAATGCCTGCTTATCGATAGCGCCACACTCGCATCAGATGCTTCAGAAAAAGTTCAAGTAACCAACAGCACAGGCTGGTTCCAACAGCCCCAAGTGGTTCAAATCAAAGACTCGCGAGTGGTGAAACCGGCAGAATGGATCCCATGGAGCTTGATTGCCTCAGGAGCCGTTGTCGTGCTCTACGCACTTACGCTGCCTGCGCGCTGGGGCGTCAAGCCTGGATAACGGCTGGGCCGGTAAACCCATGTTGCCATCACGCCCCGCCGTGACGATTGACGGAAAAAACAGACAAGCTACTTTCCGCAGACCCGACGGCCTTCTAGCAAAAAAAGTCGCCTTTCGCTCCGAGGCTGACACTCTTAAAAAGTCGCATTTCGCTCCGTCGAAGGAGTGTTCCGCAAATTCATTTCCAACGGCAGCGAGATTCCCAGAGCTACGTCGATTCTCTTGATAATGTCGCCTCTCCGCGAAAGTGCGTTCGTTTTTGTAGCAACTACGCCAAGTCCTCGATGTCACGAGAAAACGTCATACCCCAACCGACGCAAGTTATTGCACCGACGCAAGTTATTGCATCAGTGAGACTACAGCATTCCTGACGCGTTCAGCTCGCCTCCAGCATCTTGGGTGCGCTTGACACACTTTCGCGGGAGCGAAAGGCGACTACGAACCACTTGACGAGCGGCAAGTTTGTAAATAGATTCTTAAATTCGACTTGGTGATAATTTATACCTGGCGAATCACCTTTACTTATACTGATACCGGCGATTTTTAACCAGTAAGCGGCGATGCAGATTCGAAACCTACAGGTCTTTTGCGATGTCGTACGGCGTCACAGCTTCTCCAAAGCCGCGGCGGACAATTCGATGACGCAGAGCGGTGCCAGCCAAGCCGTGCAGCAGCTGGAAGAATATCTGCAGGTTCAGTTGATCGACCGCAGCAAACGCCCCTTTTTACTTACTGACGAGGGGCGGTTGTTTCATACCGGTTGCCTGGAGTTGCTCAGGCGATTCGAGTCGCTGACCGAGGAGGTGCGGGCGATTGGTAAAGACATGGCTGGCCGAGCCGCGATCGCATCGATTTACAGTGTGGGGCTCAGCTACCTACCCAAGTTACAGCGGGAAATAAAGAAGAATCACCCCCAAGCGGAAGTTCGCTATCAGTTTGGTCATCCCGACGAAGTGTATCGTCTGGTCGAGCAGGGGGCAGTAGATTTTGGCTTGGTCAGTTATCCACAATCCTCCAAAACGGTTGAAGCCAAACGTTGGCGGGAAGAAGCGATGGTTTTGGCCGCCGTGAGTGGGCATGCCTTGGCAACCAAGGACGTCGTCTCGCCACAAGATCTGGAAAGCGAGCCGCTGGTTGCTTTTGCTCCCAACTTGAGAATCCGGCATGAGATTGATCGCTTTTTGCGCCAACTCGGCATCAAGATGCAAATTGCGGCTGAGTTTGACAACATCGATTCGGTGAAACACGCAATGGAGGTCAATGCAGCAGTGGCCTTTCTACCCCGCCCATCGGTACAGGAACATCTTGCGGATCGGACCTTGGTGGAATTGAGTTGTCCGTGGTTGAAATTAACGCGTCCCTTGGGCGTGGTGCATCGTCGCGGTAGTCCATTGGGGCGTACGGCCAGAGGCGTGATGGAATTGATCCTATCCGATTCAGTTGCCCAATCCGAATCGACAACCTGTTCCTTACATCACTGCGACAAGGGCCGAGACGAGCAAGAATCTTCGGCCAATGCGAATTCCTACGACGTGCGCCCACCCGCTCGACCGTTACAATGATCCGCAAAATGCGTTTCAATCGTTACATAAGCTAAAGTCAGTTTTCATTGAGAAATCGTTCAACAGCCCAACCAATTGAATTTGGAACCGTTATGGACATGAACAAACCAAGCATCGGCAATTTACTTCAACGTCCTGAGTCGCATGGGTTGTATTCAGCTGAGCATGAGCACGATTCCTGTGGTGTGGGCTTTGTGGCTCACATCAAGGGAGAACGAAGTCACCAGAACGTGGTGGATGCGCACGTGCTACTGATGGCGATGGAACATCGAGGAGGCTGCGGATGTGAGGAGAATACAGGCGACGGGGCGGGAATGTTAACCGCACTGCCGCATGAGTTTATCGCCAAAGTCGCAAAGTCGGACCTGGGAGTCGAGCTGCCAGCACCGGGCAGTTTTGGGGCGGGTTTGGTTTTTCTCCCACGGAATGCTGACGAGCGGAACCAATGCAAAGAATTGGTCAATCGCATGATTGCTGCGCAAGGTCAGCGATTGATCGGCTGGAGGGACGTACCGCAAGCCACCGATGAGGCTAACGTGGGACCTGCTGCCCGCGCGGCCGAACCCTACATCGAAATGTTGATCGTTGCCGCCAATGATGGCATCGTCGATGACGATTTTGAGCGCCAGTTGTACGCCATTCGCAAACGCAGTAGTCGGTTAATTCGCAGCGATCAGTCCATTTCCCAACGCGGACTGTTCTACATTTGCAGCCTCTCCACCAAAGTTATTATTTACAAGGGGATGTTGACGACTGCGCAAGTCCTTCCGTACTACCCAGACCTGCAAGATCCCGATTATAAAACTCACTTGGCGATGGTCCATTCGCGGTTCAGCACCAATACATTTCCCAGCTGGGATCGGGCTCAACCGTTTCGATTCATGAGCCACAACGGAGAGATCAACACGCTCCGCGGCAACAAGAATTGGATGACTGCCAGGCAAGGAACATTGCATAGTGAACACTATGGAGATGAGCTCGCTGAATTGATGCCGGTATGCGAACCGGATTGCAGTGATTCGGGCACGTTTGACAATGTGTTGGAGTTCTTGCTGATGAACGGTCGCACGTTGCAGGAAGCCGTCATGATGATGGTGCCAGAAGCTTGGCAGAAGCACATGTCGATGGCCGAGGACAAAAGGGCCTTCTATGAATATCAATCCTGTGTGATGGAGCCCTGGGATGGCCCCGCCTCAATCAGCTTTACCGACGGGCATTACATTGGCGCGGTGCTGGATCGAAACGGCCTGCGGCCCAGCAGATACTACTTGACCCATGACGACCGAGTCATCATGGCCAGCGAGGTTGGCGCTTTACCCATCGATCCTGCTAACGTCAAGCTCAAGGGGCGATTGCAACCTGGTCAGATGTTCCTGGTCGATTTCGCCCAAGGGCGATTGATCCCAGACGAAGAAATCAAGCAGACCTTCGCCGCCAAACGAGATTATCGGCAATGGTTGGCCGAGCAGCGTATTCAGCTGAAGGACTTGCCACAAGCGCCTTCCATTCCTGGCTTGGACTCTGACACTTTGTTGCACCGAATGCAGGCTTTCGGCTACACCAGCGAAACCATGCAATTCATGCTCATCCCGTTGATTCGGGAGAAGCGCGACCCGATCGGTTCGATGGGTAACGATAGTGCCCTGGCTTGCTTAAGTGATAAATCGCGGCTGTTGTACGATTACTTCAAGCAACTTTTTGCGCAGGTTACCAATCCAGCCATTGATTCGATTCGTGAAGAAATCATCATGTCGCTGGAGTGTTATATCGGTCCTGAGAAAAACTTACTGGACGCTAGCCCGGCCCACTGCCACCGTTTGCTGATTCCACATCCGATTTTGTCGAACGACGAATTCGCAAACATCAAACACATGAACCATCGCGGCTGGACCACTAAGACTATCGACGTCACGTTTGCGAGATCAGAGGGCAAACAGGGAATGCTCGATGCCCTGGATCGAATTTGCAGTGAAGCACGCCAAGCGATTGCCGATGGATTCACGATCGTCGCGCTGTCAGACCGGCGGATGGATGTCGATCGCGTAGCCTTGCCCATGCTCATGGCCACCGGCTGCGTGCATCATTTCTTGGTAGCCCAAAGTCTGCGAACACAAATCGGTATCGTTGTAGAATCGGGTGAAGCTCGCGAAGTTCACCATTTCTGTCTGCTGACTGGTTATGGTGCGGATGCCATCAATCCGTATCTGGCTTTCGAATCCCTGTGGCAGGCGTTTCACGATGGACTGATTGATAGTGCAGACATCAACGACGAAAACGATATTGTCAAAGTCTACAAGAAGGGTGTAGGCAAAGGCATCTTGAAGGTGATGGCCAAGATGGGTATCTCAACTCTGCAGTCCTATAAAGGCGCGCAGATATTTGAAGCCATCGGCCTCAAAGACGAAGTGATCAATAAGTGCTTTACCCATACACCAAGCCGCGTCCAAGGCGTCAGCTTTGCCGTCATCGCCGAGGAGACGTTGCGCCGCCACGCACTGGGTTATCCACTTCGCAAAGAATTCGAATTGCCCACGCTGCCCAATCCGGGCGAGTTTCACTGGCGAGCGCAGGGAGAAAATCACGGCTGGACGCCAACTCGCATAGCCAACTTGCAAGCCGCAGCACGCACGAACAGCGCCCAGGCCTACAAGGCATATGCCGCCGAGGTAAATCAAGAAAACCATCGACGTTCGACTTTGCGAGGACTCTTGAAATTCAAGGAAAACGTCAACGGCGGCCCAATTCCTTTGGAGCAAGTCGAGCCAGCGAGTGAGATTGTCAAACGATTCTGTACTGGCGCGATGAGCTTTGGGTCGATTTCCGCCGAATCCCACGAAACCCTGGCTATCGCCATGAACCGACTCGGCGGCAAGAGCAATACCGGCGAAGGTGGTGAAGATCCCGTCCGCTTCCTTCCGCTGGAGAATGGTGATTCCAAGCGATCGGCAATCAAGCAAGTCGCGTCTGGCCGTTTTGGAGTCACAGCCAATTACCTTTCCAACGCAGACGAATTGCAGATCAAAATATCGCAGGGCGCTAAGCCAGGCGAAGGTGGCGAATTGCCGGGCCACAAGGTGGATAAAAACATCGCCCGTATTCGCTACTCAACTCCCGGCGTCGGACTGATCAGCCCACCGCCGCACCATGATATCTACTCGATCGAAGACTTGGCGCAGCTGATCCATGATCTGAAGAATGCCAACCCAGCAGCGCGGGTAAGTGTCAAGCTGGTTTCCGAAGTTGGCGTGGGAACCGTTGCCACCGGCGTGGCTAAAGCCAAGGCAGATCATATCTTGATTTCCGGTGACGTGGGTGGCACAGGGGCCTCGCCTTTGACCAGCATCAAGCACGCGGGATTGCCGTGGGAATTGGGCATTGCCGAAACCCATCAAACACTCGTCATAAATGATCTCCGCAGTCGTGTCGTGCTGCAAACCGATGGTGGTTTGAAAACTGGCCGAGACGTTGTCATTGGAGCTTTGTTGGGCGCCGAGGAAATCGGCTTCTCGACTGCACCACTCATTACACTCGGCTGCATCATGATGCGCAAATGCCACTTGAATACCTGTCCTGTTGGGATTGCAACTCAGGATCCGGCGCTCCGCAAGAAGTTCAAGGGCAAGCCAGAACATGTCGTGAACTTTCTGTTCATGGTGGCTGAGGAAGCTCGAGAGTATATGGCCCAATTGGGATTCAAGTGCTGGAACGATATGGTCGGGCGAGTCGACGTACTGGACGCTGAAGCGGCTATCGAGCATTGGAAGACCGATGGAATTGATCTTTCAGCACTTTTGATGCCAGCTAAAAAGCTGTACCAAGATGCCGATGTGCGCTGTACCAAGCCTCAAGAGCATGGCTTGGAGTTTTCTTTGGATCGGCAGAAATTAATACCGGCTTGTCAGGCCGCGATCGAACAAGGCACCAGCGTTCAACTGGAATTGCCGATCATCAACACCAACCGCACCGTAGGTACGATCCTTAGCCACGAAGTCACCAAACGTTGGGGTGCCGATGGATTGCCCGATGGAACAATTCACGTCAAGTTTCATGGCTCTGCAGGCCAAAGCCTCGGCGCTTGGCTGGTCAAAGGGATCACACTTGAAGTCGAGGGTGACTGCAATGACTACGTAGGCAAAGGACTCTCCGGTGGGCAACTAGTCGTCTATCCCCCCAAGCAAAGCACCTTTGCCGCCGAGGACAATATTCTGGTCGGCAATGTGTGCCTTTACGGAGCGACCAGCGGCAAGGCGTTTTTCCGTGGACGCGCTGCGGAAAGATTCTGCGTACGCAATAGCGGTGCCTGGGCAGTCGTCGAAGGCGTTGGTGACCATGGATGCGAATACATGACTGGCGGCCGGGCGATTATCTTGGGGCCCACCGGACGCAATTTTGCAGCTGGCATGTCCGGCGGCATCGCCTTCGTCTGGGCTCCAGACCACGACGCATTTCGCTTAAATTGCAACTTGGGAACCGTCGACCTGGAAGAATTGGTCATCGATAGCGACAAGGCAGAATTGCTGGAGATGTTGCAAGCTCATCGCGATTTGACAGGTTCACCGGTGGCCGATGCCATTCTGGCTGACTGGGAGCAATCGGTTACCAAATTTGTAAAGGTGATGCCGATCGACTACAAACGCGTGCTAAAAGAACGAAAAACGCACGATGAAGAGCAAGAAGCGGAAATGCATGACGAAGCCATGAGTCGCTGAGAGAAAATCTACCCGGCGTCTCGAAGATCAGACGGCCAACCAGGAAGCGACGACGATTTATTGACATCCATTCTCGAAGCCGAAGCCAGGCTTTAAGAATTGCCCGAACGTTATCGGGAAGTGCACGAGCTTATTGAATAATAAGATTGAATACAAGATTGAAGAAAGTGATCAAATAGATGGGTAAGCCTACCGGTTTCAAGGAGTTCAAGAGAGCACAACTGCCATACCGTGACGAACTGGAACGCATGCAGGATTTCGGTGAAATCTTCACACAAGGCGATGAAGAACACCTGCAGTCGCAGGGTGCCCGTTGTATGGATTGCGGCGTTCCGTTTTGTCAGTCAACCACCGGCTGTCCAATCGATAACTTGATCCCCGAATGGAACGATTTGGTGTACCGGGGACGATGGCGAGAAGCCTTGGAGCGATTGCACAAGACAAACAATTTTCCGGAATTCACCGGGCGAGCCTGCCCAGCTCCCTGCGAAGGCGCCTGCGTGCTGGGCATCATCGAGCCAGCAGTCACCATCAAGAATATTGAGAATGCAATTATCGATCGTGCTTTCGCTGAAGGCTGGGTTCAACCGCGCCCACCTCGCTCACGAACGGGCAAGAAAGTCGCCATTGTAGGTTCCGGACCAGCTGGCCTGGCAGCCGCGGATCAACTGAACAAAGTTGGACATACGGTGACCGTGTTCGAGCGAGCCGATCGCATCGGCGGCTTGTTGATGTACGGAATTCCTTGGATGAAGCTGGGCAAGGATGTAGTCGAGCGTCGCGTTCAGCTATTACGCGATGAAGGCATCACTTTTGAGACATGCACTCATGTCGGTAGGAAAGAAGATTTCCCTTCCGGGCACATGACGCAGATTATGCAGGAGCGAGGGTTGGAAATCCGCTTTTTGGATCCCAAGCAGCTGCTGGAAGATTTCGATGCCGTGCTGATGGCCACCGGTGCAACCAAGCCGTTTGATCCCACAGCGCGCTGCCCGGGTCGAGATCTGAAAGGCATCTATTACGCCATGGACTTCTTGACTCGTAACACCAAGAGCCTGCTCGACTCGAATTTGAAGGACGAGAAATATACCTCGGCCAAGGATTTGAACGTCATCGTGATTGGCGGTGGCGATACCGGGGCCGACTGCATCGGAACATCCCTGAGGCATGGTTGCAAAAGTGTCATCAATTTTGAATTATTGGACGTTCCACCGGCAGAGCGTGCTGCCGACAATCCGTGGCCACAATGGCCGCGCATCTATCGCTTGGATTATTCTCACACCGAAGCACAGGCTAAGTGGGGGGACGATCCTCGCGCCTACAATATTCTCACCAAAGAATTCGTCGGCGACGCCCGGGGACAGGTCACGGGTGTCAAGACGGTCAATGTCGACTGGTCCAAGCCAGGAGATAAAGCCCCGTTTAGCGAAGTCGAAGGCAGTGAAAAAATTTGGCCAGCTGATCTCGTGCTGCTGGCTACCGGTTTCGTCGGGCCAGAGTTGACTGTTGGCGAGATGCTTGGGCTCGAAACACAGAATCCGCGCGGCAACTGGCAAACTTTTGTTGGCCAACACGGAGCGTTTACCACCAATATCCCGAAGGTCTTTACCGCAGGCGACTGCCGTCGAGGCCAATCGTTGGTCGTCTGGGCAATCAACGAAGGTCGCGGTGCTGCACGTGCAATTGACGTTTATCTCCAAGGCGGCAGCACGCTGCCAGCGCCAGGTGTCACGCAAGAACAATCCCTGGTGCAAATCTCTGTTTGAGATGCTTGATCCAAGATAGCCGCGAAGCGGCGACGGCAGGAGACGGAATGAGTAATTCTGCTGTCGCCGCTTCGCGGCTTGCAGGGAAAAACCGACTCGCGTTCCATTGGCTCACGCCAACGGCTACATGCTTTCACGGCTTCGCCGCTAAACCGTGTTTTCCCACCGCGTTGCAAGAAAATCCACCAACTCAACCTGTGGGAGGATAACTTGGCGATTTATCGACCCTCACCTCGATCCTCGCCCGTGTTATTCGCTCCTCGCCCTTGCTGTTTTCTGCGCGGGCCTGCTGTTTGCTATGCGGCCGTGTTAGCCTCCCTTGAGCTAGCCCGGCTTGCGCCGCCATTGGGGTGTGCAATCCTGTGGCATAGGAAAGTTTCCACGAGCAACGTACATTGATGTGACTTCGCTGCGTTGGCGGTCGCAGTTCGCGTGATCAATTCGATGCTGTCGTCATACCTGGCATTTTGTTCTTCAAGGGGAGGGAGCGTGATGCAGAAGGTCTTATTAAGACTTGGCTGTCTATTTGCTTGTTACTTATCACTTGCATTGCCCGTGCTGGCCGAATCGCCGCGCAAGGTGGCAACTGTCGAAGGGGTCTCCGAGTACCGCTTCGATAATGGTGCTCGCGTACTTCTGTTTCCGGAACCTTCGCGTCCGACGATTACAGTGAACATGACCGTGTTGGTTGGCTCTCGTCACGAAGGATACGGAGAAGCAGGGATGGCTCATCTGCTGGAACACATGGTTTTCAAGGGAACCCCAACGTTCCCAGATGTTCCAACTGCGCTGAGAGACCACGGAGCAAGCTTCAACGGCACGACCAATCAAGATCGAACCAACTATTTTGAGACGCTACCAGCCACCGACGAAAACCTGGAGTTTGCAATCCACTTGGAAGCGGACCGACTGGTGAATAGTTTTGTCCGACGCGAAGATTTGCTCTCGGAATTCAGTGTGGTGCGCAACGAATTTGAACGCGGTGAGAACAGTCCAGAAGGCGTTCTCATGCAGAGAGTTATGAGCGCTGCCTACGAATGGCACAATTATGGCAAGTCGACTATCGGCAATCGCTCTGACATCGAACGTGTTCCCATCGATCGCTTGCAAGACTTCTACCGCAAGTACTATCAGCCTGACAATGTGGTGCTGATCGTAGCCGGCCGTTTCGAAGAGGAGAAGGCACTTGCGATACTCGATAAATACCTGGGTTCCATTCCGAAGCCTGAGCGCAAGTTGGCGCTGACTTACACCGAAGAACCTGCCCAGGACGGCGAGCGAATGGTCAAGTTGCAGCGCGTTGGCAAAGTTGGCTCCGTCATGGCCGTCTACCATATGCCAGCAGCTTCGCACGAAGATTGGGCTCCGCTGACAATTCTCGGTACCGTGTTATCCGAAGACAAAGTGGGGCTGCTGGAAAAGGTTCTTGTCGAACCAGGAATCGCGACCAGTGCCGGTGCCGGTGCTGATAGTTCGCACGATCCAGGATTATTCATGTTCTCGGCGACTCCCCGGGAAGACAATCTGGCTGAAGTTCAAGAGTTGCTTTTGAAAACGCTGGATGGGATCCCCAACGAAAACTTTGACCCCGAGGCGATCAATCGCGCGAAGCTGCGTGCCAAGCGACGCGCGGAATTGATGATGACCAACGCGTCTGGGGTCGCCTCGCAGCTGAGCAGCGCTTCGGCGCTGGGCGACTGGCGATTGATGTTCTTGCAGCGAGATCGCATTCAAGAGGTGACGGTTGATGAGGTTTCGCGAGTCGCCAAACAGTACTTTCTGCCTCACAATCGCACTTTCGGCGTGTTCTTACCGGCAGAAGAACCCAAACGTCTTGAGATTCCTCAAGTTGAATCAATTGCAGCTGTTGTCGAGAACTACCAGGGAGGCCAAGCGATATCGGTTGGTGAGGCCTTCGACCCTTCGCCGGAAAATATCGACGAAAGAACTAGATCACTGAGCATTGGTGGTATCGAAGTCTCCCTGCTGCAAAAGGAAAACAGCGGAAATACGGTCACTTTGAACATCGCGCTGCGTTATGGCAATGAAAATTCGTTGGCTGAACTCTCGCGCGCCGCCAGTATGCTGCCTGGCATGATGATGGCTGGAACTCGCCAGTATGATCGGCAGCAACTGCAGGAAAAGATGGCTGAGCTTGGGGTTAGTATATCGGCAGGTAGCGGACGTGGTCGGGGACGTCGCGGTGGCGGCAGTGGTGCCAGCGAGCCAGGTGTCCTCTCATTCTCAATTGATGCCAAGAAAGATTCTTTGGTACCTGCCATTGAACTGCTGGGTGAAATCTTGCGACAGCCAGCTTTTCCAGCGGATGAGTTTGAGCAGTCACGTGCTCGCATGATCTCCATGCTTTCGCGAATGCTGCCGGAACCCCAAATTCTAGCGACCAGCGAACTCTCGCGGGCGCTGTCACAATATCCCAAGGGCGATGTTCGCTATGTATCATCTCCCGAAGAATCAATTGCAGAGATCGAAAACATGTCGCTCGATCAAGTCGTGTCGCTGTATAAAAATCAGGTGGGAGCCATGGTCGGAGAAATCGCTATCGTCGGCGATTTCGATGTCGTGCCAACCATGGCGGCCTTGGTTGGAATCCTGAAAGACTGGAAAACGGAAGCCGAATATCGCACAATCATCCGCGAAGCCAACCCCAAGGTGTCCGGGGGCAAACAGAATATCCGAACTCCTGACAAGGCCAACGCCGTGTTTCTATCTGGACTGTCCTTTCCGCTCGATGAATCCCAGCCTGAGAGTGTTGCTCTGGAGCTGGGCAATTTCATTCTCGGAGGCGGTACGTTGTCATCCCGGCTGGGCGATCGAATTCGTCAAAAAGAAGGGCTGTCCTATGGTGTAACGTCTTCGATGGCAATCCCGAGTCAAGGCGATGATGCGCGATTCACGATAACTGCAATTACCAACCCAGATAATATCGACAAAGTTGAAACTGCCGCGATGGAAGAACTGTCCCGCTTTATCCAGGAAGGACCGACCGCAGAGGAACTGAATGCAGCCAAGACAGCTTGGCTCGAGGCGCGCAAACTGTCGCGAACAAGCGACGGCTCACTGGCGGGCCAATTGAATAATAATGCGTTTCTCGATCGTACTTTTGCCTACACCGCAGAGCGCGAAGCCATGGTCCAAGCACTGACTGCCGACGACATTACCTCCGCTTTTCAGAAATACATCAATCCGGAGAATTTGACGACGATCCGCGCTGGTGATTTCTAATTGCCGTATTGCAATCGCTGGCATTGGAATGGTCGGTTTCGGCTTGCTGCTGGCGCCGGCCATCCAACTGCGAATGGATCCACCAGGGTTTTCATCTCGATTGACAGTCTATTTCTTGTCTGGACTACGTAGTAGATGCCTCAAACACCAAGGACGATGGGGCTGTTGACCGTTGGCGGCTTTCTCTCGTTCTTCGTCTTTGGCTTCGTTGACAACCTCAAAGGGGCCCTACTGCCGGAGATGCTTCGCGCAGAGAATTGGACCTATGGCACCGGCGCGTCGGTGCTGTTGGCCGCTTACCTGGGCTTCATTGTGGCCACTTTGTCGGCTGGCATTTTGTCGGACTTGATTGGCAATCAGAGGATTCTGCTTCTCTCAGGTGTTTTCCTTTGTATCAGCTTAGGTGCTGTCGGATTGATTCCATACTTTGCCTGGCAGCTCGTGGCCATGTTTGTCGTCGGCGTTGGCTTGGGGGCCATCGAGGTCGGAGCCAACGGTCTGATGCTGGAGCTGCATCCCACGGCACCGGGCAGATTCCTGAATCTGCTGGCCACCTTTCACGGTATTGGCTCGTTACTGGTTCCGCTTTATGCTGCCGGTCTCATCAATGCCGGGCTGCATTGGCAATCGATCTTTCTGCTGACCAGCCTCATGGCGATTGCGATGGCCGCCCCATTTCTTTGGCAGCGTCAACAAATTGCGCACAGCTCCATCTCGCAGTCCACTAACCAGTTCAATTGGCAAGTCATTCGAACCGTTGGCTTTACCAAGCTCATGTGCTGGTACTATCTATTGATCGGATCGTACGTGGCCGTCGAATTGGGCTTGGCCGCGTGGCTGGTGGAATACCTACAAGAAGCCCGCAAGTTTAGCGTTACCAGCAGTTCGCTTTTTCTGTCAGCATTCTTTGCCATGATCATGCTAGGGAGATTGTCAGGTAGCATGCTGGTGGACCATCTGCCGTTTCACAAGGCCGTTGGCGTGGCGATTGGACTCGGCATTAGCTGCATTGCGATTGGTTTACTTGGCCCGCAGGAAACCGTACTGCTGATACCAATGTCTGGACTCTTCCTGTCCATCGTGTTTCCAACCGTAACCGCGTCGGTCGCCCGCGTTCAGCGATCCAACATGGGCGTTGTAATGGGGATGCTATTTACGTTCGGGGGCATCGGAGGCGCCGTCGGCCCGTGGACAGTGGGCACCGTAAGCGAACAGCTTGGATTGCCATTGGGTCTGGCCACGACAATAGCTTTTGGCGTCATTGCTCTGGCCGCTCTTGGTGTTCTTGCAGCAAATCACCCAAAGCCTCAATCGCTTTCGAATCTGGAAACATGAATTCAATATCCCGAATTGTCTCAGCTGTCCATCTTGATTGCGATTCGATAGGGTAGCGTCGTAAATCGTAATTCCCATACCACGTCAGCCTCTAGAGAGCTTGCGTGCGGTTCCGTTAAAAACCGCGGTCTAGCCAGCGCACAGCGGCTAATTTTGCAGAAGGATTATGCGGAACTGAATTTCCAATTCTTGACAGTAGGTTATGGGGCGCCATTAGGACCTAGGGAAAAATAACTTGGCGTTTTATAGTCCTTCATCTCGATACCTCTCCATGCTGTTCTCTGTGCGGCACGGCAGAGACGGATGGAATATACCCAAGACGTTTTTCCGCAGTTCCTTAGCTTAGGTTCTTCAAGCTTGCTGCCTCGCCTGCGGGTTTGTTGTCTCTCTTGGAAAAAAAGCAGGAGTGTTGTCATAGTGACGAACACTCCTGCGAGTCCATTGCCGCTAACGACGGGACGCCCCGTAGGCCCCCGGACCCTGACGCTAGATCGCGTGGAAGTTCTCCATTTCTCGGGCAAGCCGCTTGCGAGCGACGTGCAATCGACGCTTGATCGTTCCGATCGGAGCTGCGAATTGTTCAGCCATCTCAATCAATGACTGCCCACCAATGTAAAACGCTTCCAACGTTGCGCGATCCGTGGCTCCCAGCCGCTGCAGTCCGCAACGAACCTGAGCGCATCGTTCAGTGTCCAGGATTTCGTCAAGTGGCGTTCCTTCGCTGATGTTTAGGGCTTCTAGAGCTTCACAGTCCAGCGAGATTGCCGCTCGTCGACGGGTCATGCGATTGATCGCCATGCGGCGCACGATTTGACGCAACCACCCACCGAAGGCCTCCGGCACTCTCAGCTGGGAGAGTCGATCGAAGGCGTGCATGAACACGTCCTGAACCAACTCTTCAGCTTCGTCCCAGTTACCGATCTTGCGGTATGCTAATGCAACGGCGGATTCTCGGTAGCGCTCGTACAAAGCCGTCTGAGCATCGCGGTCTCCAAGCTGAGCCGAGTTGACCAATTGGGCAACCGTGGAAAGTGAACTATTTAGCGTTTCAGTCAACATGACATACTCTCTCGCGAAGAGAGGCACCCTGAACATATTGTCAGGCAGCCTCGGTTCGTGGCTTCTGAATGTGGAAGTTGCCTAGAGAGCGAACAGCGGGTTTTCCGAAGATAAGACTTCAGCTTAAGCCACAAGTAGCTTTCTTCCCTGCGCGTAAGCAGTAGCTACGAAATGGCTAAGTCGCCGCGAGCAATCTCTCTCCAAGCAGGTTTCAGAATGCAGACACTTAGGTGACCGCATTCGATGGGAACTAGTTTTCGCTAGCTGCGTAAACTAGACGGGGTGCAGCCCAGACGGTTCTGGACAGGACAGACAGCTAGTTGCTGTATGCCGAGTGGTCGTAGCAGTCCGGGATGTTTACCCGGATTGGATTTGCCAACTTGATCATTCAAGGTGGCATACCACGACTGGCATAGCTCTAGCCAATTCCCCAAAGCTTCAGAAGCTCTGAGTTCACGCGCATAAGCACGATGGAAGAACGCAGCCATCGCGATACCAGCAACTGCCACACTGTCGATCACGCGGAACACCACGGAAACGAAGGAGATGGTAATTGTTGAAATTCGCATTGCATTCCTCCCTCACGCCGATCAGGACGTGAACTGAGAGAGAGTTAAAATGGATGAACGTTGTCTAACGTTCGTTTTCCGCGCCCCAACAGTTACGGCGCGGAAGTTTGATTTGGAAACAAGTCCCCGGGACAGAGGAGCAAACACGAGTCTGCTGCAAAATTCCTATCACCCACTAAGGACCTTCTAACCATACACTATCGACGCAAATAAGACAAATTTGGGAAAAAATTTGCCCGAGAAGTGCGTCTTCTAAGTGTCTAACGAGAGCAAGACAGGCTTCATCCCGCAGGGTTCGCTGGTTTGAACAAAATTATCGAAAAAACACTCCCCCTCGCAGAACCCAACTTCCGAGGGGTTGG
>JAGQPR010000379.1 GCA_020426625.1 Planctomycetales bacterium | reverse complement strand
CTCCCAAAGCCAAAAGATAGTTAGTCATGGTGGCGATTAGCGAGATGTCATATTTTTCCGCAATTCCTTAGCTTAGATCCTAGGCGGACAAGGGTAGAGGGCTATTGCAGAACTCTTCGTAGGCGTTTGATATTTCATCGATAGTCATAATCGACTGCGACGCAATGAATCGCATGCGAGCCCGACGTATGACGCCCTTCTCCATGAACTGGCCGAACAAGCGAATTCGAGGCTGCGCATCAACCAGCTGCAGTCGGGAATGCGGCTGGTCGGACGGGGCGATCATCCACAATCCCATCATGTCGCCGAATTGGGAAGTGAGCGCTGCTGGTCCGATTTCCAGCGCTGAGGCTTCGCTGCTGAACGCGGCTGAAGTCAAGACCGACTGGCTGAAACTTTGCCAAGCCGATTTGTCCAAGCTTTGGCAGCAAACATCCATAGTCGGTGTCGCGTCCAAGAGTCCCGTTTGGATGCTGATCCACAGCTCGATCGCCAACTGATCTGGCGACTGCGGGCTCAGCTGCCTCCAAAGAAGCTGAAATGCGAATTGGTCGTGGCTGGATTGCTCGAATCGCACGATCAAATCATTGCCACGGATGTAGGCTTCACTGGCAGTCGAAGCGTCATTGCCAGTCGCAGCGATTGAGAAAACATCCCAGCAGCTACCAATACGATCTGCCGCGCTGCGTACGGTTGCGAATCGATCCGGCTGGGTTGGAAAGAGCTCAAATTCCCAAGCCGAGTTTTCGAAGTCTGCCAAGCCTTCTTGAATTCGCCATTTTGTAGTCATGAGTCAGATCGCGATCCGAGTGAAAGCCTCCAGTATAACTCTTCAATGGGTTTATGAAATCCAGCTGCCCTGCTGAAGCGAGGTTTGAGTCATCCCTGGACGGCTGGCAACTAGAGCCATGATGCCCTTGCAGCCTGATTAGTGATAGGATTACGGTTTCGGCTTGGACTCTCGCATATTTTGCAGCAAGGTAATAATAGACCGATGATCATCCCATCGCTTCCGCTATCGCATTCAACATTGCTGCAACTGAAGCGTTGGAATACGCCGACAATCTACAACGGCTGGGAACAGATCACGGCCGGTGACGCGGCAGATCCGGTTACCAATCTCGAAGAAACCCACGATTTCATGCCGCAAATGGGACCCATGGTAGGCTTTGCCGTTACGCTGGTCGTCGAACCAAGCCGGAAGAACCACAAGTCACAACGGCCTGGTGCATGGAGTGAATATCGCAGCTGGTTGTCGCAACAGCCTGGCCCTAAGGTTGTCGTTGTCCAAGACTTGGACAAACCCAGTGTCATTGGTTCCTTTTGGGGAGAAGTCAATGCAAACGTGCATCGCAGTTTGGGCTGTGTTGGAACGATTGTAGATGGAGCCATTCGAGATGTCGACGAAATGACCGACGCTGGATTCAAAGCGTTAGCCCGCCGATTGTGCGTTGGGCACGCGCACAGTATTCCAGTAGATTGGGGCATCGACGTCAACGTCTTCGGTACAAAAGTTGCCTGTGGTCAGCTGATTCACGCAGACAAACATGGATTCATAGCGATCCCTAAGGGAGAGGAGCTGGAACTTCTAGATGCGTCTGTGAAGATGGACACGAACGAATGCGAGACAGTGATCGACGCGGCGAAAAGTTCTCTGGGGCTGCCCCTGCCGGAAGTGGTCTCGCGAATCAACTCTGCGGCAGTGGAGTTTCGACGAAGGTCAGAGGAGCAATTCGGCCGGCGGGGAGAACACTAAGTGCATCCCGGCATGTACAAACTGGTGGTTAGTCGCTTTGTCTCACGCCGATGGTTTGTGGTCATCGGAATGTGGATCTTGTTTGCGGCAGGCTTGCGATGGTGCGCTCCTGATTGGGCGGATATCGTGGCCGACGGAGATTTGGCATTTCTGCCAGAGACTGTGCCAAGCGTTGTTGGTCAACAAGCGCTCGAACACGCGTTCCCTGGGTCGCAGGCTCGCAGCCAGATGGTAATTGTTTTCGCCAATGAATCGCAACTTGCTGGCGAAGACATTGCCTTTGCGCTGGATGTCACCCGCCAGCTGCATTGGTTCACTGCCAAGACGGCTTGGCTCGACCTCAAACGGCGTGGCTCTTTCAAAACGGCGGAAGCGCAAGCTTCTGTCCTAACAAGTACCAGCTTGCCTACCGGTGACGCAGCTTTGCCGCCCTCAATTGACGCTGGTGTACAGAATGCTGCAGTTGCAAGAAATGAATCTACCGAAGCTCGCGCCTTGCAAGAATCAGTGATGGTTGATCTGGTGCGCGATAACCTAACGCAAGCTATCGAGATCGACGAAGAATTATCGCGATACATGGGCACTGCGGTTCCTGGATTCACCTTTCGCTGGCTACCGGATGCCTACCAGATGCGAGGTGAATTGTTGACATGGCTAAAATTGGAGCCAGAGCAGGCGCGGCTCGACCTGGACACTCACGCCCTGCTGCTCGAGCAGCGAACCGCCACATTGGATGCCAAGGTTCCCGAGTGGGCAGAGTATTTGCGTGATGTATGGTCATGGCGCAATGCAGTTGTGGGGCATAAACTGGGTAGCGATGAAGCGCGAGCAAGGCTTGTATCGTTGCAATTGGGTACGGATGTCACCGCAACTAGAAACATCAGTATCATAGCCGGCATCGAGAACTTGGTGGCCAACATGCGAGCGGCTTATCCGGTGCAGACCAGCGAGGGTTTGGACATTCAGATTTCGGGTTCCGCTGCGGTAGGAGCGGACATGCTGCGGGCTTCGGCTCATGGAGTGCGTACAACTGAGATCGTCACCATTCTGTTGGTCTTCCTAATATTGGCGGCAGTTTATCGAGCTCCATTTCTAGTTGCCATTCCTATCACCAGCATCGCCGTCAGCTTGTTTGTCGCTACCAGCGTGATCGCTATCTTGGCGAGAGACCCAGCGGATCCAAGTGGATTCGGTCTGGGCGTGTTCACCACTACGCGAATTTTTATCGTGGTCATCCTGTTCGGTGCCGGGACAGATTTTTGCTTGTTCTTGTTGGCGAGAAATCGGGAAATGCTCACCAACCGACGAACGCATAGCCGCCGCCAGATGCAACAAATTGTTGCATCAAGTTGGCGTCACGTGCATGACGCATTGGTAGCTAGTGCACTAACCACAATCGTCGGACTCGGGTTGATGTGGTTCTCACAGTTTGAAAAATTCCGGTTCAGCGGTCCGATCATAGCTATATCGCTAGCGATCACTTTGACCGTATGCCTGACATTCACGCCAGCCCTATTGAGCGGCTTGGGGCAACTGGCTTTTTGGCCCTTGCTTCCAGTTGGTAAGCGAAACCTCCACCAACGGACTGATAACGCCCAACTGAACACTGACAATGGTAGCCAAGATCAGCTGACTCAGCAGATTCAGAATTGCCCGACCAATGATGTTCCTCCGCAAGGCACCAGTTACTATTGGTTTCATTTTGCGACCTTGGTCGTGCAACGTCCCATGCTGACAATGTCACTGGCCATGGTTGTTTTACTGCCTCCAAGTTTGTACGGCCTGTACCGACTCGGCAGCGTTACTTACGACCTAACCGAGGAACTTTCAGAAACGGCACCTAGCCGGCGCGGGGCCAGACTTTTATCGCAGTTTTTTCCGACTCAGGACGGAAGTCCCATTACAATTCTCTTGACTCGCGACCAGCCCTTCGAGACCGATGAAGAGTTGCGCGATGCCAGCAGCCAACTGGCCGAGTTGATGTACGTTGATGGTGTTGAATCCGTCCGCAGTCTGGTGGATCCACTTGGTGACTATCCGCCTGGCAAACGAATGGGACTGTTCGCCAAAGATGCCTGGCGTCGTCGGATACTACTAGGGCATCATATCACTCGCGACCGCTATGTCAGTTCTGTTGCTGGACTCGGCCGCCGTGTTGCTCGCTTTGATGTTGTTGTTTCTGACAATCCGTTCTCCATCGATGCCAGTGAGACACTATCGTCGATACGCAGGCAAGTGCAAGACCAAACCAAGAAGCCTGATTCTCCTTGGTACCAATCTGAAGTCACCGCAGCAGGTACGACAGTAGGTATTACCGACCTGCGCAACGTTACTCAGTCCGACCAAAGTCGCATTCAAGTGATGGTCACGATTGGTGTTTGGCTGGTACTTGTCGTGTTGTTGCGGCAGCTGGTGTTGTCAACTTATTTGATATTCACGGTGCTGCTTAGCTACTTCGCAACTTTGGGTGTTTCTTATTTTGTATTTTCCATGTTGTATGGCGACACGTACACGGGCCTTGATTGGAAAGTGCCGATCTTCTTGTTTGTAATCTTGGTTGCCGTTGGGCAGGATTACAATGTTTACTTGGTGACGCGAATTATCGAGGAACAACGACATGGCGATCTGCGTGCTGGTGTGCAGCGTGCGTTGCATCTGACCGGCGGTATCATTACTAGCTGTGGAATGGTCATGGCAGGTACATTTATCGCTATGACCAGTCCAGCCGTTCTACTTTGGTTGGGCGGTAGGCTGCCCGCCGGATGGATAGACGTTGATGCACCCGTTCTACGTGGGATTACCGAGTTAGGCTTTGCACTCGCTTTTGGCGTCCTACTCGACACCTTTGCGGTTCGGAGTATCTTGGTGCCCTCGTTTGTCGTAGTTTGGCAGAATCGTCAGGTCAACAAATCGCTGCCAGTAGCCGCTAGCTAGCTTCTCTGCTCGGCAGCATGATGGAAATTTGACGTATACAATCACGGACCGTCCGATGAAAACGCGTACACCTCAAGAAGTCTTGGCTCTCTGTCGTGAATGGGATGTTCGTGCGGCCGATTTGCGTTTTACAGATTTGATGGGACGGCAGCACCACCTGACGGTGCCAATTGCTCAACTGACCGAGCGAGCGTTTGACGATGGGTTTGGCTTCGACGCCTCCAGCGTTCGAGGATGGCAGAAGATCGACGAATCGGACATGTTGCTCGTTCCTCAGTCCGATTCCGCCTGGCTTGATCCCTTTCGTAGCCTACCGACCATCGTTCTCTCCTGCGCCATTCATGATCCGATCACACGCGAAGAGTATGCCCGTGATCCACGAAATATTGCTCGCCGCGCCGAGAATTATTTACAGTCCTCTGGTTTGGCTGATGTTGCCTACTTTGGTCCTGAAGCCGAGTTTTTTATTTTTGACGAGGTCTTCTTTGATCAATCGGAACATAAAGCGTCGTATAGCGTAGACAGTAGCGAGGCGTGGTGGAATCGTATCCCCGCAGAAGGTCCCCGACTTGGACACAAGATACGTCCCAAGCAAGGATATATGCCATGCCCGCCCAATGATCAAACGTCTGATCTACGCGGGGAAATGATGCAAACTTTGATTGAGTGTGGCGTCGAAGCAGAATGCCATCACCATGGTGTTGCGTCAGCGGGGCAAGCTGAAATCAATATCAAGTTTGATCGTTTGTTAGCGGCCGCCGATGCGGTCATGACCTACAAGTACGTCGTCAAGAATGTTGCTCGAGCGCATGGCAAGTCAGCAACCTTCATGCCTAAGCCTTTGTGGGGTGATCATGGCAGTGGGATGCACGTCCACTTTTCCTTGTGGAAGAATAGCGATCCGTTGTTTGCTGGCAAGGGTTACGCTGGGCTTAGCGATACGGGCTTGTACGCTATCGGCGGGATCCTCAAACATACACCAGCGCTGCTGGCTATTACGAACCCGACCACCAATAGTTTCAAGCGATTGGTAACGGGTTTTGAAGCTCCTATCAATCTGGCCTATTCACAGCGCAATCGGTCCGCAGCTTGTCGGATTCCGATGATCAGCCCCAGTCCAGCTACGAAACGCGTCGAGTTTCGTTGTCCAGACCCAAGTTGCAATCCCTATCTTGCGTTCTCTGCGATCTTGATGGCGGCGATTGACGGGATTCAAAACAAAGTCCATCCCGGAGACCCCATGGATCGCGACCTGTACGACCTGCCTCCGGAATTATCCAAGTCGCTTGAGCGTACGCCAGCCACGCTCTCGGCAGCCCTATCTGCCCTAGAAGACGACTATGACTTTCTATTACGTGGCGATGTCTTCAGCGAGGACCTTCTTCGCAGTTGGGTCGATTTCAAAAGGGCAAACGAAGTGGAAGAGGTGCGAGCCAGACCACATCCATATGAGTTTTGTTTATATTATGATACCTAGCCAGGATCTGCGGAAAACATCGCGATCCGACGTGATGATCGACTGAATAAACCATCCCGTTTCTGCAGAGATCCAAAGTCATTACACAAATCATCCTTCGGGTGTTGGACAGTGCGGGTAGCCTACCAATGGGAGCTGATAAAGCAATGAGCAGTGAGAAGAAGCCCAACATCAGTCGTCGCCGTTTTGGAAAAGGGCTTGTCGCCGCAAGCACATTGCCTTTCGCCTGCAATTTTATTCCGGCACATGCCATGGGAAAGTTGGAGAAGCCAGCTTTGGTGGGAATTGGAGCTGGAGGTAAGGGCCAAACCGACTTGAAGAAATCGGTTGATGCTGGCATGAACGTGGTAGGGCTGGTTGACACTGTCGACGCCACCAAGCTCGGCAACACCAGTGAGCGTCGCTTGCGTTCTATGGGGCAAGTGCGAGACGCTTATCCTGACGCTCGATATTTCAGTGACTACCGAGAGATGTTTGCCGCCATGGGCGACAAATTCGATGCTGTCACTGTCTCTACACCCGATCACCACCACTTTCATGCTTCGTCGATGGCAATGAAAATGGGCAAACACGTCTATTGCCAAAAGCCATTGACGCGCACGATTTCAGAATCTCGTGCGCTGGCCAAGCTGGCTCAGGAAACCGGCGTCCAAACACAAATGGGCAATCAAGCTCATGCCAACAATCACATGCGCCGATGCATCGAATTGATCCGATCTGGCATCGTAGGCAAGATTCAGGAAATCCACGCATGGACAAATCGTCCAATTTGGCCGCAGGGGTTCGCAGAAGCTCCTCCAGTCAGCCAAGTCCCAGCGTGGCTCAATTGGCAGCAATGGATCGGCCCATCTGCTTGGGTTGATTACAGTCCGTACATTGCACCTTTCAATTGGCGAGGCTGGTGGAATTACGGTGCGGGTGCCTTGGGCGATATGGCTTGCCACATCATGGACATGGGGTTTTGGGCGATGCAGCCAGCGCCACCCACCAGCGTTTTTGCAGAACAAGTTGGTGCGACATCTCTTTCCGCGCCTATTAACTCAAAAGTCACTTGGCAGTTTCCAGCCAACGAGTACTCGTCAAAGAGTGGATTTCAGTATTTCTGGTACGATGGCTTTATCGATGCACGTTTTGAACGGGATGGGTGGCGTCTGATTAAGAATGGTGACGAATACAACCACCCTGCGGATTCGGTGATGGAAGGCCTAAGCTTCGAAGAGTACAACACCGTCGTCGTTGGCGAGAAGGGTAAACTCTATTTCAATCAAGGCAAAGACAACTGGTTGGTTAAGCCGTCAACGATCTTGGATGGCTTCTCCTGGCCGGAGATCTCCTTGCCACGAGCGCCCGGACAGGACAATTACCAGGAATGGGTCGACGCCATCCACGGACGGTTGCCGCACGGCGAATCGCATTTCGCTTACGCCGGTCCTTTTACGGAGACAATCCTGTTGGGCGTGCTGGCACAACGGTTCCCCAATGAAAAGCACCAGTGGGATGCCGACAATATGCGCATCGTGGGACGTGACGACCTGACGTCCTTCATCGCTCCTGAGTACCGCAGCGGCTGGATTCCCACCGCTTGACCGCCAGACATTGCCGATGCCTGCTGCAGTTCGTTATTAAATGATTCTCCTATTGCTTCCCCCAAACTCCCCACCTGATTAGAACA
>JAGQPR010000378.1 GCA_020426625.1 Planctomycetales bacterium | reverse complement strand
GGGAAGGTTACTTCCCGCAAAGTCCCAAAGTAAGGTTCCTGGGTACCGTTCACCCCTTCGGCGAATATTTACAAACCGTGGTGGCGGTTAGCGAGAAGTGTCGAAAAATCTCAGTTGATATTTTTCGTTAATCCCTTCGCACGCCGTCACCTTTTTCTCGAATGCTAACTTCCTGAAGTTCTCGGAATGCCAGCGATCTCTTCCCCGGCCATCTTTTAAAGCTTTTGCTGACTCATTGGCGGAAACGCGTTTGAATTTTAACGTCGGCCGCTCGCGGAGAAGTTCTTGGAAAGGAAGCTGGGTGGGACACCATAGATACGTTTGAATGCGCGAGAGAACTGAAAAGCATCTGCGTATCGAAGTCGTTCGGCTGCCGCGCTCACTTTCAGCCCACGTTCGAGAATCAATTCTGCGGCATAGTTCATGCGCAGACGCAACAGATAACGGTAGGCGCCAGACCCAGCAAAGCGTTTGAACAATCTCGAAAGGTAGATCGGCGAGAAACCAATCTCGCTGGCAACTTCTTCAACCGATCGAAATTCGAGAAAACGCTGTTCAATCAGACTGCGAGCTATCTCGAATGTTTGGAATGCTTCAGACGACTCTCCGGTCCGCGAAGAAACCATCCGCTGCTGAATTTTGCGCAGTAAAACTCGGACTAGCATTTCGCACATCGCGTGAGAATGCTCGGCGACGTCTCGGGCTTCGCGATCAATCAGATTCCACAATTCGACCAACTCGTGAGGTCGCCCCACGGTTACCGGACGGCCCTTCAGCAAGCCGAGCCTATTGAGCCAGTCAGCCGCGTCGGTACCCGCCAGATCGAGATAGAACTTACGCATGTTCTCCTGCGGCACGTTCACGATCCGATGGGGAATGCCGGGACCATACGCAAACAGGGAGCCCAGGGCTAACTCGTGCTCTCTACCTCCCATCGTCAGGATTCCGCGACCCTCGCTGACCCATTCGATGGCAAAGTAGGGGAAATCGGCTCGCTCGACTACGTAGTCGTCATTCATGCGCTCCACGCCGCCGCACACCAACGACAGCGGCTGTTTGTCTTGCGGCTGCAGGTTGAGGTAAAAACGCCGTGCGTCGTGCGTTTGGTGCGAAACAAAATCGGGTTCGGCGGTCATCAGCTCAGGTTAAGAATAGACATGGAAGGTTTTGATTTGGCTATGGAGCGCAGCGCTGCCTGCCTCACAATGTAGACGATTCACAACAAGGAGTCGAATCCAATGCAACTTGAACCATTTTCCTTTGGTGTGGGCGACCGGTTTGCTCATCAAGCAGCGGCGCAATTACGCGCATTCCAGCAAGCGGCTGAGTTGGGCGTGGACGTGGTCCCGGTGTGGAACAAATCGAATCGCGAGCACAGTTTTGTCGGCTCGAAACCACCGAGCGTGCGAGCCGCAGCCGTGGCTGCAGTCGAAAAGCTCGGCTGGACTGGCAGCTGGCACGTCGATGCCGATCATATCCAGTTGGCGACCGTCGATCCCTTTTTGGACTGCAGCGATTTCTTCACGATCGATGTTGCCGATTTTATCGGCAAGCCAGTTTCTGCCAGCCAAGTCTCAGCGTTCGTGGATGCCCACCGCGAATTGATCGGAAATATCGAGCTGCCGGGCATGCAGTCGACTTATTCCGTCGATCGCGACTTTGTGATGCGCGTGGCGAATCAATATCTCGCGGCTTGCCAAGCTGCGGGTGAGATTTATCGCTACATCGCCAATGCGAAAGGCGAAGACAACTTCATCGCCGAAGTCTCGATGGACGAAACCAGTTCCCCGCAAACGCCACCCGAGTTGCTCGTAATACTGGCAGCACTGGCAGATGAAAACATCCGCTTACAAACCATCGCTCCGAAATTCACCGGGCGATTCAACAAAGGGGTCGACTATGTCGGTGACATCGATCAGTTTCGTCAGGAATTCAACGAAGACATTGCAGTAATCGACAAAGCCATCCGTCTCTACGGATTACCCGAAAACCTGAAACTAAGCGTGCATAGCGGTAGCGACAAATTCAGTATCTACCCGGCAATTCGCGAGGCAATTCAATGCAAAGGTGTCGGAGTTCACTTAAAGACTGCTGGGACCACTTGGTTGGAAGAGTTGATTGGTCTGTCCGAAGCTGGCGGCGATGGATTGGAACTCGCCAAAGAAATATACATCTACTCGCTAGAGCATATCGATGAACTCTGTGCGCCTTACGCCAGCGTGATCGATATCGATTCCTCTGCCTTGCCTTTTCCTGAAGACGTTTCCACCTGGGACGGACCGATGCTGGCCGCAACCATTCGGCACGTGCCGACTGAACCTCATTTCAATGCCAACGTTCGACAGCTTTTGCATGTTGCCTTCAAAGTCGCGGCAAAATCGGGAAACCGATACCTCGATCTACTCGATGCCAACGAAGAGATTGTTGGCGCGCAGGTTACAGAGAATTTGCTCCAGCGACACATCAAGCCCCTGTTTCTTGGTTAGGAACCCTATGAGCACTCAAACTATTCCCACTCGCCCACTAGGCAATACAGGACTGGAGCTGCCAATCCTCAGCTTCGGCGCATCCTCGTTGGGTGCGGAGTTTCGCCATGTCGAGCTGGACGAAATCTTTGCCAGTGTGCGAGTCGCTCTCGAACTCGGCATGAATCTGATCGACACCTCCGCGTACTACGGTCGGGGCATGTCGGAAGTGTTGCTGGGTGTCGCGTTGCAAGATATCCCGCGCGACGAATACCTGATGTGCACCAAACTGGGACGGTACGACGTCAATCATTTCGACTTCTCCGCCAAACGAGTTGCCGAAAGCATTGATGTCAGTCTGCATCGATTGCGTATTGATCATTTGGACATCGTACTTTGTCACGACATTGAGTTTGTGCCGCTGGCACAGGTCATCGAAGAAACGATTCCGGCGATACGCAAGGCACAAGCTCAAGGCAAGGTCCGTTGCGTGGGAATTAGCGGCTATCCAATGAAGATTTTCAACGAAGTCGCAGCAAAAACGGAGATCGATTGCATTCTGTCCTACAACCAGTATACGTTGCAGAACACTCGCCTGGTCGACGATGTGCTTCCCAAACTGAAACCGATGGGTGTAGGCATTATGAATGCTGGCCCCTTCGCCGCTCGGCTGCTGACCAACGCACCGCTACCAAGTTGGCACAAAGACTCCGCCGAAGTGCAGCAAGCGGCTCGTCAGGCGTCGCAATTGTGTGAGAAGCGAGGTGTCGATATTGCTCAGTTGGCGTTGCAGTTTTCTTGCCGCCATCCCGATTTGGCAACCACGATTGCTGGTAGCGCGAATCCTAACAATATCCGCAACTGGGCCAACTGGCTGAGCGAACCAATCGACGTGGAATTGCTCGCCGACGTGCTGCAACTCTTGCGTCCTGTTCACAACATCAGCCATTTCGAAGGCCTGCCGGAGAACAACTAAACATGAAGGCCTTGCAAATTAGCGATGTGAAAACTTGGAAGCGAATCGATATCGCTGAACCGGGCGAGCCTGGCCCCGGTGAAGCCTTGGTGCGAGTTCATCGCATGGGCGTGTGTGGTACGGATATCGGTTGCTACCTCGGCCGCTTTCCTTACTTTGAATTCCCGCGTATTCCGGGTCATGAACTCGGCGTGGAAGTTTTGGCAATCGGCGATGGCGTTACTAACGTCACTGCGGGTGACCGTTGCTGTGTTGAACGCTATTTGAATTGTGGTAAGTGCGACCAAGTTCATGGCTTTAGACAACTCACCGCGTTTGTGCCGCGAGCTAGGATGGTTGTTGCTGGCTTGATCTATGTCGTACTGACACTTGTAGTAATCGCACAAGATCGCCCCAACGTCATCTTGATTGTGACTGACGACCAGGGTTATGGTGACATGAGTTGCCATGGAAATCCCTGGTTGAATACGCCGAACCTGGATCACTTTGCTGCGGAAAGCGTCCGCCTGGAGGACTACCACGTCGATCCGGTTTGCACGCCTACGCGCGCAGCATTGATGACCGGACGCTATTGCACGCGAGTCGGAGCCTGGGCAGTCACGCAGGGACGGCAATTGCTGGCTGATGACGAACGGACCATGGCAGACATCTTTCTCGAGTCCGGATACCGTACTGGCATCTTTGGTAAGTGGCACTTGGGTGACACGTTTCCTTTTGCTCCACACTTTCGTGGCTTCGGCACGGCGGTCGTTCATCGAGCTGGCGGAGTCGATGAGATCGGTAATCCGCCAGACAACGATTACTTCGACGACACCTACTATCGCAATGGAGTTGCTGAATCGTTTCAGGGTTACTGCACAGATATTTGGTTTTCTGAGGCGATTCAATTCATCAAAGACACGCCAGCGGAACAACCCTTCTTCGTCTATCTGCCTACCAATGCGATGCATTCGCCACACATGGTTGCACCAGAGTATTCACAGCGTTTTGACGAGCAAGGATTGCCTGAACAACGCGGCAAGTTTTACGGGATGATTGAGAACTTCGACGAAAATTTGGGCCGCTTGTTGACGCATCTTGACGAAGCCGGACTGACGAAGAACACGATCGTGATTTTCATGGGTGACAACGGGACGGCCCAGGGAAGTAACGGCAAGCCTCAGTCCGAGGACGGATTCAACGCGGGAATGCATGGCAAGAAGGGTTCTGTGTACGAAGGCGGACATCGAGTCGCTTGCTTTGCCCGTTGGCCAGGTCATCTGCCAGCGGGACTGAAAGTGGACCAGCTGACTTCACAGCGGGACTGGTTACCGACGTTGATCGAATGGTGTCACTTGGCAAGTCCCCAACAAGTCCTGTTTGATGCAACGAGCATGGCAGCCATACTAACCGGCGACGACGCTCATTGGCCCGATCGAACGCTTTTCATTGAAAGGCAGGACGACACCGTCCAGCCAGGCGTCATTGACCGAAGAGAAGGAAACGTTCCGTTTTCGGTACTGACCGAACAATGGCGGATGGTTAATGGTGAACTATATGATATTAGCAAAGATCCTTCGCAACTGGAGGACGTGGCCTCACAGCATCCAGGCGTAGTCGAAGACCTTTATCGACGTTACTTGCATCACTATAAAGAAGTGATGCAACATGGTGGCAGTCCAGTCGCTATTCCGGTCGGACACAACCATTCCGATGTAGTCGAATTCACCGTTCGGGACTGGCATCCGACACAAGGCGCCGTCATTTGGCAGCACGATCAGCTTGGTGACGATGCATTATGGATCAATGGTTGGTGGCAGATCGACGTCCAGCGAGCGGGGCGGGTCGAAGTCAGGCTACACCGCTTCCCAGACCAGTGGCATCGCGCCATGGGAGCGACTGCGGCAGAGATCCAGTTCGGTAGCCAGTCGACGCGAAAGGACATTGACCCAAGCGATTCTTCGGTGACCATCGAGATGATGCTGCCAGCTGGCTTGCATCGCTTGCAGACGTTTCTATTCGAAGCTCAGTCAGGTCAAACACGTGGCGCGTACTTTGTCGAAATTAAATCATTAAGTGACTCCAATTGAAATGACACAAGAACATCAAGGTTTTCCTGCAATTAGCGGACGATCCATTTGGCACCAGTGGCTGAATGCTGTCGCTTTCCTGGGACTGACATTAATACCGCTCACCGCTCGGGCCCAGTATCACCGCTCGGTCGAGCATGGTGGCAGAAGTGAATCTACTACCGTCAAGTGCTTTGACCTGGTTGACCTGCAGTTCGATACCGAGTCGGTCATTTTAAAGCCGCTGAATGTCAGTCTTTCGGTGAAATTCGAGCACGATTCCGGTTTCAGCAAGGAAATTCCTGGATTCTTCAACGGCGATAAGACCTTCGTCGTGAGATTCTGTCCCGATCTTCCCGGGCAGTGGCATTATCAAACCAACTCTGATTCACCGGCACTCGATAACCTCTCTGGTACATTGTCGGTGAGTGAAGCGGAGCAAGGGCGGAAAGCTCCTATCGTCATCGGCCGGGACGACCCAACGCATTTCTATCATGCCGACGGCAAGCGGTACTA
This sequence comes from Planctomycetales bacterium, assembly GCA_020426625.1. GTDB lineage: Bacteria > Planctomycetota > Planctomycetia > Pirellulales > Pirellulaceae > Aureliella. The sequence goes on along the minus strand of JAGQPR010000378.1, from coordinate 1,852 downwards.
TCCGATCGCGTTCGAATGCGATTGGCTATTCGCATTGGACGCCGACAACGCTAACGGCATCCCCAAGACGCAAACCTTGGTGGACACCCTGGCCGACAACGGTTTCAATCAAGTCGTCATGAACGTGTACGCTCACGACGTAACCTGGGACAAGGACCCAAATCTCGACGCGCAGTTCGACTACGGCAATCCCGCTTCCTTTCCGTTTGGAGGAACGAATGACGTACCTGAGCATTCGACTTTGAATTTCGAATTCTTCCAACGACTTGATCGCGTGCTCGACTACCTGGACCAAAAAGGCATCGTGGCTCACTTGATGATCTACGTGTGGAACAAGCAAGTGAATTGGCCTGATGCCGACTCGCTTGCCGACAACCAATACTTCGACTACGTCGTCAAGCGTTATCAGGCCTATCCGAATCTGATATGGGACGTATCCAAAGAGGCCCTCGGCTACGGACACGATGACGTCCACTATATCACGCGACGAATCCACAGACTTCGCGAGCTGGATGCCTACGATCGGCTAGTGACTGTCCACGCTTACAACTATTGCCAACAATTTCCTGGTGAGATCGATTTTGTTTCGGTCCAAACTTGGGTCTCTGAACTGTGCCGGGCAATGCAAGAAATTGTGCATGAGTTTCCCAACAAACCCATCTTGAACATCGAACATGGCGGATACGAGCGTGGCCCATACACCGTCTTCAATGGAAACTACACCTCAGCCGAAACATGCCTTGAGCGCGCCTATCGGTGTGTGTTTGCCGGAACCTATCCGACCCACTATTGGCAGGGGGCGGCATGGAACGTCATGATCCCAGATATCCGACAACTGCCGGTCGAACAACGGCCCAAACTGCACTACTACCGTATCCTCCGCGAGTTTGTTGACAAATACGAAGTCGAAAAATTAATCGCTGGCGAGAAGAAGAGCAATGCAGGCTTCAGTCTGCATAACAGCGAAGATTTCTACATCTACCTTGTGCCTGCGGAGTGTGAGTTCCTCAATTTGCGTCCGCGACGCGATCGGGGCAACACACTGCAGCTAACATGGTTCAATCCGCGAACTGGCAAGTACGGCGAGCAGTTTTCCATACCAATGACCGAGTGGCCTTTCGTCGACGTACCGCAGAGCGATGGCTTTCAGATTTTGTTCTGCAAACTCGAAGGCGACAACGCCCAGTGATCACTTTCCCAACGATTCGAGACGAGTATTCTGATCTTTTTGTGTGAATGGCAGGGGGGCTGGTATGGGAGTAACACTAATGACATCCAAGCGTAGGGCCACCGAAATCATGTTAGCTTCGTTGCTGACAATGCTCTGGCTGGCCTCTGTCGCAGATGCAGCCAAACCGAACATCGTTTTCATCTTTGCTGATGACTGGGGCTGGGGTGATCTGTCGTGTCACGGACATCCCTATGTAAAGACACCGAACATCGACCGACTGGCGCGCGAGGGAACCGACTTCCAGCGATTCACTGTGGCTAGTGGTGTGTGTTCGCCCAGCCGCACCGCAGTGTTGACCGGACACTTTCCAGCGCGCTACAACATCGATGGCCACTTCGCTTGGGTGAAAAACAACGCTCAGCGCAACATGCCCGACTGGCTCGATCCCCAGACGCCCACACTACCGAGGATGCTCCAGTCGGCGGGCTACGCTACGGCACACTTCGGGAAGTGGCATCTTTCGAATGACATGATTCTCGATTCACCGCTACCGGGGGCCTATGGGTACGACGAATACGGCGCGTTCAATTGCGCTGGGGAGCAAATGCCAGTGCATTTTGATGCGCAACACGCCATCGCCTTTATCGAGAGGAGTGCTGCAGCGCAAAACCCCTTCTTCAT
>JAGQPR010000377.1 GCA_020426625.1 Planctomycetales bacterium | reverse complement strand
ACTGCGCCTACGTCGCCACGGTCTGGAGTGGATATTGACAATTGCATACCGTAGCAAGCGACACCATGCATGATTTGCCAGGCAGCGTTCTCCGTTGAGGAAAGTTGCCGTTGCTCCAAACCCAGTTGCAACACATTGATCATTCTCTGTCGGAGTTCTGACTCGGCGTCGCTGACAAAATCTGTTTCCGCACTATGCAGGTCTTCGGCAGTGCGTGGCGTCATCGCAACCGGCGTGGGCACGCAGCCCGCCAGGAAGCTGAGTCCGCAGACGACTAGCAATGGAGCTTTTACACGGCTCGATTTCATGGTTTGCGGTCTCAAGAGCTACTGGTTCCCAGCCTGAATATTTACCCATGCAACGTAAACCAGCCACGTCACCCAGAGTGCGTATACGATCGCTGTGGTTACCAGAGCGCGAACTGCCTGGCGTCGCCTATTGGCGTTACTGGAAGATGGGTTCTGCATCGATTGTAATTAAGAATAGTGACAAACGAATTTCTTTAACGGCCATGCAAAGTAAACCAACGCGGAGAAGACATTGAGCGCTGGATGTCACCGGGCAATTTGCTAGTTTCGATGGCCGGTTAACCATTATAGTCCGCCGAATAATGTGGTGGAATTGACCCCAAGAACCGCTACAATGATCGGCTACGAGATGCTCTACGTTGTACCACAATTCAGCAGGGAATCTTGCACAGGAGTCCTCAGATGCCAACCGTTGCCTCTCCAGTTCGCACAACAATTGTTAACGCTGCTTTTCTCCAGGAGGTCAAGGAGTCCAATTTCGTTTTGTGGGAAGTTTTGAATGATTTGCGTGAACTGGCTAGGTCGAAAGACTTCTCCAATGTGGCAATCCACAAATTTGTGAGTCAACTTGCTTCGCTCCGCGACGGAATCGGCGTACAATTCTCTCTTGAAGAAACCTATGGTTTCTTTGAAGGAGTTCCTCGATTTGCAGCCATTGCAATGGGCAATGCCAAGCATGCCCGCGACCAGCACCGAGAGCTATACTTGCATTTGCACGAAATATGTGAACGCGCAGAGGAAGCCCAGTATCGGGGCACGATTGCGCGCGATCTGCCCATCTTTTTGGGCGCCTTCGAGGGATTCGATGACGCATTTCGGGCTCATGAACAGCTGGAAGCGGAGTTGATTCGGACCGGACTTGGGCTCAGCAGGTTTGGCGGCGGATGAGCCATTTTGCAAGGTGACCACGCATGGTATTAGTCGCGCCTGAGAAAACTGGACAGGCACTTGAAATAATGCTGATCGAGGACAGCCTCCTCGATGCTCGTTTGACGATCGAAGCTTTGAAGCGTTGCGGGATTCATCACCGCTTGACCCTTTTTCGGGACGGAGCAGAGGCGATCGAGTTTTTGTATCAGCGAGGTGTGTTTGCTTTGGCACCCGCGCCAGCAATCATTCTGCTCGACCTTTACTTGCCAGACACTGACGGAGTAACTTTTCTCCGACAAATCCGTACCGATGGCAAGTTGATGAACATTCCTGTCGTCGTACTAACCAGCAGCGATGATGGTACAAACGAGCGTGAATGCGAGATGTTGGGCGTCAGCAGCTATATTCGCAAGCCTTTTAATGAGGACAAGTTCTTAAGCGTGATTCGCCGCTTGAAAGGAGTTTGTTTGTCGTTGGAGGCGGAAACCTAATAGAGCAGGTGCGGTTGAAGGGTGCTCATCGCCTGAGCTTCTACTCACTCCGCAGCGATCTTTCACAGCAGCGATCTTTCACGGCAGCGATCTTTTCCAAAAACTTGAATGACAGCGTGAGCGAATTACTGCGTTGCGGGCGAATTACTGCGTTGCCTGAGCCGGGACGGTTGACAACGTCGCAAACTCTGCTTAACGTGAAACAGGGATGAGCTTGCGGCGTGTTACGACGCAACGATCAGTTTCACAGATGATCGCGGGCTGTGTCAAGCTAACCCGCACCGTTTAGAAGATTCCTGAAGACATTATGAAAAACAGCCAAGACGAGATGATTCGCATCGCCATTATTGGCCGCCCACGGGGTGGGGTGCGTTGAGGTCTGTTGGCAGCGAGAACAACAATCATGACGACCCCTGGAGCCCTAAGCTTCAGGGGTATTTTATTTTCTTGCCGGAGGGTCGGACGTATTTCAGCCGGGAGGGTCCCTTCCCAGCTCGCTTTACTCGCGCCTCTGCCGATGAAGTGAAGTGCTAGTCTCTCTAAAAATGCGTCAGTAATTAAATCGACGTTCCAAGCTGGTGGCTTGCGGGTTGATAAGAGCCGGACAACTCCGCTGTGGAATACAAACTTGTCAGGATAGCTTAGAGGAAGATAGGATGAATCGGTCGATCGCGATCTACGACACCACGCTTCGTGATGGTACGCAAGGAGAGGGAGTCAGTTTCTCGCTGCAAGATAAACTGAACATCTGTCAGCGACTGGCTGAATCAGGCATTGACTACATTGAAGGGGGATACCCGCTCTCGAACGAAAAGGATGTCGCCTTCTTTGAACGCGTACGTCAGCTGGACTTGGGCGCCGCCAAGGTGTGCGCTTTTGGCATGACCCGCCGGCGGGGTATGCAGGCAGCAGACGATCCAGGCATGCAGGCATTGGCCAACGCTGGTTCACCGGTATGCACCATCGTCGGCAAGAGCTGGGATTTCCACGTTACGGAAGTCATCAACGCGGCCTTGGACGAGAATCTGCAAATGATCGGCGAGAGCATCGAGTTCCTGGGACGCAATTGCGAGGTGATCTACGATGCAGAGCATTTTTTCGATGGCTACAAGGCGAATCCTCAATACGCGCTCAGTACGATTGTGGCTGCAGCCCAAGCTGGCGCGCGCTGGCTTGTGATGTGCGATACCAACGGTGGCTCTTTGCCGGAGGAAATCGCAGGGATCGTTCGCGACGTTGTCGCAGCAACCGAGAAATACGATGTCCAGTTGGCGATCCACTGCCACAATGACGGTGACTTGGCCACCGCCAATTCGTTAGCCGCCGTGGACGCTGGCTGCCAGCAAGTGCAAGGGACGATTAACGGAATTGGTGAACGTTGCGGAAATGCCGACTTGATAGCCGTCATGGCCAATTTGGGACTGAAAAGGAAAGGATTTGAGTTGTTGGGGGGGCAGAGCTTGGAGCATTTGACGGAATTGTCCCGCTATGTCTATGAGACGGCCAATTTACAATTGCGAAATAATCAACCCTTTGTAGGTCAAAGCGCTTTTGCGCACAAAGGAGGAATGCATGTGCATGCAGTCAACAAGGCTGCGCACACATATGAACACCTGAATCCGGAATTGGTTGGTAACGAACGTCGAATCCTGGTTAGTGAGTTATCTGGACGATCGAATATCATCGCCTTGACCACGAAGCATAATCTTCAGTCCGATCGCCAGTTGATGGACAAGATACTGGCTGAGGTCGTGCGGCAGGAAAACAAGGGATATCAATACGAAGCAGCTGAGGCTTCCTTCGATCTGCTCGTGAGGCGGTGTGCCAACACTTTCAAGCCACATTTCGACACTATTAAGTATCGCGTGGTGGCTGGCGACCGCGACGCGCATCGCGGCAGCGCGTTCGCAGAAGCCATTATCAAGATTTGCGTTGGCGACGAAGAGATCTTTGAGGCTGCCGAAGGCCATGGTCCCGTGAATGCCCTCGACTCCGCTTTGCGCAAGTGTTTGGGAGGTGCCTTTCCCGCCTTAGCCAAGATGCACTTGGTCGACTACAAAGTTCGAGTCGTGAACGGAGAAGCTGGCACTGCGGCTCGTATTCGCGTCAATATTGAGAGCTCTGATCACGAGCGAAACTGGGGCACCATTGGCGTCAGCGAGAATATCATCGAAGCGAGCTGGTTAGCGTTGTTGGATGCCGTCGAATACAAATTATTGCTTGACGAAGGCGAGTTGCAGTCTAGCCGGGGAAAAGTCAGTGAATTGAAGGTTTGACGCATTTCGCCGTTAGAATTGGCAGGTTCCCGGCGGGCGTGCAATTTGCGATTCCCTCATGGTCGAGTGCAAAGTCCTTGTGCTCGCATGCCAGCTTGCGATCTTCTCTCAGCTCGCGCTTCTTTGCCCGCGTGTTCTCGATTACTGCTTAGCACAGCAAAACGTTGCCTGTGATCGTTTCTCTGTGCGGAAACACCTAGTACAAATCGCCTACTCATTTTCGAGGAAGGAATTGACTCAAAGGGTGGTGTTCGAGGGCTGTTGTTTTGGGGTATATCGGCAAGAAATAACAATTGTAGTATTGCAAACGACGGTCAACGGTGGAAACTGGGCACAATTGGGCCCGGAGGCCAAGCCTCACTGTTCGTGAGCAGGCATCTCGCAAGGCTCCTAGGGAGCCTACCCGCTTCGGTGAGCCAGGCCCCACGTTTGGATTCGCTAGCCTTCTCAAACAAAACTCTCTTACCTAAATAGCAAAAGCGGAGGCGGTTTGCCCAACATGCTCAATATCGCAATTCTATTGCTTGCTGGCTGGGCTCAAGATTTGCAATCTGGCGGTGGGAATTCGACTCCCCCTGCTAGTCAATCAGCTACGACTATTGCCAAGGCAGCAAATGTTTGGGCCTCCGCTCACACCAGGGTAGCTGTTGCGTCGGCGAGCCCCATATCGCTGCGATCTGCAGATGCGACTTTTCGAGGCGAGCTGCAGGCTATCTTACGCGAAGCAGCAGAATCTCTGGATGAAGCCACTTTGCCTGCCCCAGATTTGGCCAAAAGCAGATTAACGAACGCCATAGAAGAACTGGAGATCTACTTGGTCCCCGGCTCGGAGAATGGTCAGAAATGGCTCAGCTTCCTCCGCCTGGACGAGCTAAAGTCTGCTCTGGACGCCGAACGTACGGATGTTCGGTTACTCAAAGAATTAGAACTGAACATGCTCCAAAACTATCAAGGGTTGGAATATCCGCAGTTTCAGTCCGTCCGCACCGCGCTGACAGAAATGCTCAATGCATCAAAGTATGGCGCAAATCCCACCAACACAATTCGGTTATTCCGATCAAGAATCGATGAACTGGTCGAATTGTTGGACACAGAGAGTACAAATGCAGATACCGAACGCGGATTCGTTCGCCTGCTGACTTACCTGGATGAAAGTGGTCAAGCGACCCAGCAGGTTGGACGGCTGCGAAATCGCTTTTCCTTGCCCAATTTTCAAGTCAGAGCGTCTGAGCAACTTGTCCGCGATTTATTCTCTCGCGTGGTCGCTGAGCCCGGACCTGTGAACGAGTGCATCTTGGGTACGCGAGTCGTAGGTTCTGCTTGTTTGAGTGGACAGGTTGAGGTGGACGTACTGTCGATGAACGATGGCATCTCATTATGTCTGATCCTTCGTGGTTGTATGACCAGTGACAATACCGGTTACAACCGCGGAGTGGTTATCAAGACCTTGGGAAGTTCACCCGTCATTGCCTCGAAGCAGATCTTTGTGACGCCCACAAACATTTCGGCGCTGCCTACCACGGCCAGCACGAATTTGCAGACGACAATTACTTCCTTCCAACACCGCTCGCGGATAGTTCGCCGAATCGCAAAACGCAAGGCGGCAGAGCAGAAGCCGCAGGCGGATGCGATTGCGGAGCATCGCTTGCAAAATCGCATTCAGTCGGGGTATGACGACCAGGTCCAGTCTCTCTTGGATCAGGCCAATGCCCAGCTCAGCGATATGCGTAACCCCAGGCCAGCTTTTGTCCGTCTAGGCGTGCCGCGACCACAACTGATGTTGCATTCGACAGATTCCAGTGTCAATGGATCGGTTCTGCAAGCAGCCAAGTTTCAACTGGCTGCCGCGAATCCCTGCCCTTTGCCAGTAGCTGAACACGCCAAGGTTGTGGTGACCGCCCACCACTCCGCGCTGGTCAATGCGCTTGATTTAGTCTTGAGTAGTCGAACGATCGAATCCAGCGATCTTGATAACCTCGCTTATCAGTTTCTCGGACGCGTTCCAGAGGAGGTGGCCCGAGAGGCCGAATCGGATGAATGGGCAGTGACTTTTGCTTCATATCGTCCGATTCAGTTCGAATTGGAAGATGACAAGATTAAGGTTTCCGTACACATGTCCTACTTGGCGGGTAATGCAGGTAGCATTACGGGCAATTCAACGGTGACTGCAACCTACACTGTTCAAGTCAGCGATGATGCATTGCAGGTTGTCCGTCAGGGCGAAGTCGTGGCGGATTTCGCCAATGGTGGTGGTGGAGCCAGAAATGTCGGTACGCGTGCCATGCTTCGTAAGAAGTTTGATCAGGTGTTTCCCGAAACTTTCTCGCTTGCCTTCGCCGAGCTCAAGCAACGTTTTCCTAAACTTGCAGAATTGAGCGTAGGTTCTTTAAGGACGCAGCAGGGCTGGATGCAGCTGGTGTTGCAATGATTTGAGGTCACCTCTAAGGAACAAGACATGTCTCGCAGATCGTTGGCCCGTCTGATTGCCGTGTTGCTCTCGATCAATTTGGCAGCGTCGGCATGTGGGCAAGTCTCGGTTTCGGGCGCGACCGCAGCCATGGAAAGGGCCAGCACGTATTTTACCGAAAGACTCAGTCGACACGGTGGTTACGTGTATTTCTACTCGCTGGACTTGAGCAAGCGATTTGGCGAGGGGTCCGCATCCGAAGATCAGATATGGGTTCAGCCCCCGGGAACTCCTACGGTCGGCAATGCCTTCTTGGATGCCTTTGGGGCCACGCAGGATTCTCGCTACTTGAAAGCGGCTAAGGAGGCTGCCGATGCACTGCTCTACGGCCAACTGAAATCGGGCGGCTGGAGAAACGCCATCGACTTTGACCCAACAGGAACTCAAGTCGACGAGTACCGCAATGGCAAGGGACATGGAAAGAACTACTCGACACTCGACGACGGCATCACACAAGCAGCGCTGCAATTCTTGATTCGCCTGGATGAAACGCTGCGATTTCAAGATGCTAATCTTCATGCCGCTGTAGGGTTGGGACTGGACAGCCTCTTGTCAGCTCAATATCCCAATGGTGCATTTCCGCAAGTTTGGCAAGGCCCTTCCGAGCCGCACCCGCCGCAATCGACAGCGTATCCAACTTACGATTGGCGGACGGAAGGCAGGGTTAAGCAATATTGGTTACTTTACACTCTCAATGACAATGTTGCTGGAAATGTCGTGGCCACTCTCAGGCTGGCGATGGCGACCTACGATGACCCTAGATACCAGCGTGCGCTCGCGGCCTTGGGAGACTTTCTCATCGCGGCGCAGATGCCACAGCCACAGCCAGCCTGGGCACAACAGTATCGATTTGACATGATTCCTGCTTGGGCGCGCAAATTTGAACCGCCTGCAATTGCAAGCTCGGAATCTCAAGATGTGATTGCCGCGCTGATGACGATCTATGAGGCTACTGGCCAATCGCGATATTTGGAGCCCATTCCCGCCGCACTAGAATACTTGTCGCACAGTCTGTTGCCATCAGGCGAATTTGCGCGCTACTACGAATTGCAATCGAACCGGCCTTTGTACATGCAACGCGATGGCGACAACTATCAACTGACCTATGACGATCGAGATTTGCCAAAGCATTATGGCTGGAAAATCGAATCGCACTTGACCTCACTGACAGAACGCTACCGAAGCCTGCAAACTGCTCAAGCCAGCCAATCGACGGCAGTGCCTCAAGAGCAGGTACAGCAGATTGTAGAGAGTCTTGATTCGCAAGGACGCTGGATTAGTACCTACGACGGACAGCGACTGGTGGGGCAGCCCAAATTCGCCATCGGTCAGCAATATCTTTCGAGCGAAGTGTTTAGTAGGAACCTGAGCGTTCTAGCCGACTACGTCAAACAAAATCGCTAGAAACTGGGGCGCTAGAAACTGGGGCGCTAAAAACTGGGTCGCTAGCGTCAAGAATTG
>JAGQPR010000376.1 GCA_020426625.1 Planctomycetales bacterium | reverse complement strand
GGGATTGTAAAGTCCGATATACGCGCCCCATGCTTGCATGCCCGACAGGATCGGAATAGGCAGCCAGATAAGAATGGGAAATTCAGCGCACCGAGGCGGAGGATGAAACCACATTCTCGGGCCGTGCAGGCTCAACCGATGAAGCCGCAGGATTCAAATACTGGTGCAATGGATGGTTTTCAGAAATCGACTTGATTCCTGCGACGACGCAATAAGCGTTTACCTGAGCTCCCAAAAGTGTCGTATGGGTACCGTCGTCTGGCCGGAAGAGAGCTCCAAGTACAAAGTCTTGCCGTAAAGGCTCCAAGGTATCGCAAATAATGTGGTTTAAGTCGATGAAATCGGCCGCATGCTGCTGCGCGGCCTCGCGAGCCCAACCTGCATAGCCGCCTTCGTCGCTCCGGTGCATGGTGCCGTTTTGCCAGCTGTTACGTGGAATCAAAGAGCAGACGATTGGAGTTGCGCCAGCGGCACGTACTTCGGTAATGTACTTCCTGAGGTACCATCCATAAGTGTGAACCGTTTCCGTTTCCCCATTGACTTGCATTTCCAACGTCTCAAGCCCGACACCGCTGAGTGTCGCGCGAGCCCGAATACGCGCAGTCTGAGAATTCAGTCCGCCATCGTTATGACCAAATTGAATCATTACAAAATCGCCGGGTTTGATCATTTCACGAACACTCTCCCACCATCCACCAGTTATGAAACTGCGGCTTGATGTGCCGCCCAACGCTTGGTTTTCAACATTGATTTTCGTTAAGTCAAAGTAGCGATCAATCTCGTGTCCCCATCCCCAACGACCACCGTTCAAGCCGTTGTCTCGCCCTTCCTTTACCGTTGAATCGCCAATTAGCCACAGTGTTGGCAAATGTGGGTTATAGGAAGGATGCGGCATTCCAGGCTCGACTCCGGGGGGAAACCTCAGCGCGCGTCCGCGGCGGTCAACACCATAATCTGGTCTAGCTTGCGCTGTTGCCTGCAGTTGTGATTCGCGCGGCGGACTATACGTGCCCCAGTGCGGCTGAGTGGCGATTGGCTGAATGCCTTGCCCTTTTGCATTGAGGTATCGGTTCAACTCAATCGACTCAAATGCACGCAAGCCAGCGATCAGCGCTTCCGCATTCACAATGGCGCCAGAGACGTTTGTATGCGTATGGTCTTGTGGATGATACTTCGTTGATTCCTCCTGGCCAACGCGTTCGTAATGGTCGGCTGCTAGATTGCTGTGGTCGATGAAATGCGCATCTTCCTGCTTGGCCACTTCTTCCGCCCAATCGCGCATGTGCCCCATTCCGCGTTCCACATGTCCATCACCCCAAAGATTGCGAACGGTTGTCGTCGAAACGATTGGCGTGGCCCCCTTGGCTTTCGTATCGCGAATGTATTTTCGCAAATACCAGCCATAGGTATGAACAATTTCTTCTGATCCGTCAGGACCGATGACCTTTTCCGTTTCTTCGCCAATACCTGGCACGTCGCCACGCCCTCGTGAATTCTGCGCACCGCCGCCATCGTTATGTCCTAGCTCGATAATGACAAAGTCGCCGGACTTGAGAAAACTGACGATTTCATCCCAGCGTCCTTCACGCGTGAAGGAACGAAAGGAACGTCCGCCGACAGCGCGATTGATTACGTTGATACGGTCCAAATCGAGATAGTCGGCAAACACAGCACCCCATCCGCGAGTCGTCGGCCCGCCGGTTGCAGCAGTCGAATCGCTGGCGATAAATACCGTTGGAAGACCTGCGCGGATATCCTCAAATCGCGTCGCCGACCACTGCCCATTCTCGCGGGAGTGATCTGATTGAGCAAAAACATTGTTTGGTAATGGTACGAGGAGGGTGACAAGAAGCAACGAGCTACAAACCAGACGCATGAGTCGATCCTGTTGGGCTTGCACAATGATCATAGAGTTCGTGGGAGCTGCCACATCGGGCATTGTATTCGAAGCCGTGCAATTCCTGAACGAGGAAATGCAACTATTAGCCGCTCAGGTCTCGCCGCAAGCGCCATCTCCCCGAGGCGGCCGGAAAAGGGCGAGAGCAAAGAGTGTCTAGTGCGCTTTCCGGTGCATGAGAGCGATTCGTGGAGGCTCCCATTCGGCAAACAGACTTGTGTGATCTCCGATGTAACCTTGCCTGTGGTTCCCAACATCGAAGAAACCTCGTTGGTGGAACTTGCTAACATTCTTTCGCTGGAGCGTCGTTCAAGCTTTTATGCCGTCGACTAGTTTACTTTTGGTTTTCCCCAGCTGGACTCATGGTACGCCGTCAGCAGGCGCTGCATTTCATCTCGCTGGTCAGGCGTAGCATTACTATCCTTGATGAATTGCCACATCTCTTTCGCCTTCTGCATTTCTCCTGCAGCGTTGTAGGCGATTGCCAAGTCTCCGGCAAGCCGCCATGACTTGGAAGCACAACGGTTCCAAGCTTTCTCCAAGGTGTTCAGCCCCGCCTCCACATTTCGTACTCGAAAGCTCCGGTAGAGTGAACAACTTCTTTTCTTTTGCTGCAATAGTCATCCCCAGCAATGATTTCTTTGTTGCGAACGCCGATCCCTTGGCGATTGACGTGTCGATGGGATTGGCTGCCTTTGGCTGGCGTCGCCGCAGCTGACCGGCTCTTGAAAACCCATCGCCACAATCGCAACTGTTCATGATGCATGCATTTATTCCACCTGCGAGTCTCTGTCTTGCCTTCGGACTTCATCAAGCCGTAGCAACATTTGCCTCAGTCGTCCCGGATTCACCTGCGCCACATCGACTTTCTCAAACGGATCGTCTTCAATGTTGAATAGCTCGTGCCCGTCCTGCGGATCCGAGACTAGTTTCCAAGCTCCCCAGCGCAGCGAGACTTGCCGCCAATTGGGCCCTGCAATGTAAATCTCGCGATCGCCAAGCGGTTGTCCCTCCAGCAGCAGGGACGCGAGATCGACTCCGTCCCAATGCAGATCCTGCTTTGATGTTAACTCGACCAAGCTACAGAAAGTCGGCATCCAATCGACGATGCACACAGGTGTTCTATTCACCCCTGCAGCAATCTTGCCGGGCCAAGAGACAATTGTCGGTACGCACGTTCCACCCTCATACACCGATCCCTTTTCCCCGCGAAACCGGCCATTGCTAGCGGTCAGCTTGCCAGCTGGCGAGTTATCCGGCGGATAGGGTTGAGTATTGTTCGTAGCGGTGCTGCCCCCGTTGTCACTCGTGAATACAATTAGCGTGTTTTCACGCAAGTTCTTCTTGTCGAGAGCGGCGACAATCTGACCAACGGCATCATCCAAATGCATCACACACGCAGAATATTGCCGAGCGATCTCACTGGTGATCTCTTCAGGCACACGGTGCAGCCATTCGTCCGGCTCGTTGACTGGCAAATGCACAGCGGTGAAAGGAACGTAGAGGAAAAAGGGTTGTCGTGCATCGCGGCTATCGATCCAGTTCACCGCTTCGTTGGTCAAAAGGTCGGTCACGTGCCCGTGTTCCTCTATTAGTTCTTCATTGCGATGCCAGGTCGAAGTGAACGGCCCCTCCTTGTATCGATGGCGCCAAGCAGTGACACCGCCAGCCAGTGATCCATAACTGTGATCGAATCCAAAATGATTGGGGCCCCAAGCTGGAGTGGAACCGAGATGCCACTTGCCGACCAGGCAAGTCTCATACCCCTTTGACTTCAAAGCTCTGGGCAGCGTCACCGTATTCCAGGGAAGAGCCCTATTGTTGTTAGGCGTCGTGATGCCAAAACGACTCCAATATCGCCCGGTCAGTAGACCAGTTCGCGTCGGGCTACACACCGGTGCAACATAGTGCTGCTCTAACTGAAGCGACTCACCCGCCAGCTGATCCAGATGCGGTGTAGGCGTTTGACCATCATGGAAGCCTACGTCGCCCCACCCCAGATCATCTGCCATGATAAAAACAAAGTTAGGTCCCGCAGCGATCGCACTCGACACCCAGGCAAGTACAACGAAAAACATAGCCATCATTTGTTGCTTATGGAAAACCGCATACATCGAGCAAGCTCCGCAGCCGAAGAGTGTTCACAATTAGGACGCCAATGTCGAAGCTCAATTGTAACCTACGTACTCACGCCCAGTTTGCTTCAACAGAATCTGCTAGTTACTGCAGACACTGAAAGCAATTCTCGATTGCATCTGCTCATGTCGAATCTATTCTGGTAGCGGCGCAATTACCCACGAACACCGCCTGGTCTGGCAATGAAGTCAAGCACTGGTGGATCGGTCGGCGCCCTCTTGTGTTTGCTTGAGTGTCTTGATACCAACACGTTACTGCCACTCAGCGAGAGTCGGCCGAACTGCACAGCGCAAGAGAGAATGGCGCCCCCCAAAACTGCACGATTCGCGAATCTACCTTCGCCATCGCACGGTGCTGCGTCGGCATTTTATGTTTATGGTATTTCGATTCGGGCTTCGTAGGGCCGACCTTTCGACGGAGGTCCGATATCACTCTTGCAAAACCTTGCTTATTCCCCATTGCGACACGGTCAGTCTGGACGCTGTGGCGGACTTGCCCAAATCTCCAGCAGCATAGAAGTATGCCTGCCACGTGCTGACACGCCCATCGACTTTTACCAACTCACGTAGAAGTTCGAAACGCCGTCTCCTCAATTCTATGTGCTTCTCAAAATTCTCGATGTGTTTCGCCAATACGAGATAATCTTCAATTTCATTACCTAGGGCTGCCAAAACGATCCTATCTCGTGGAAAGTCGACGAGTAGCGACTCGAGAGTTGCTACTGAATTGCGAATGTATTCCACCGCCCTTGACCATCGCTGCTGCCTGCTTTCTCTAACCCCCAGATTGTTCATCAATCGACTGTGCAACAATCGACCCTCGTAGCTATCTGGACGCTCAAGCAATAGTTGGTTCAACACTCGATTAGTTTTGTCAAGGATATTCATCCCTTCAGCTATGCGATTTCGGTCGAGTTGCCAAAGCCCAACTGTAAGTTCCGTTTTACACATTTTAAGTCGGGAGTCCCAAGAACTCGGATCCTCCGCAAGTAGTCGCTCAAATGCACCGTGAGCGAGCCGATTGACTACTTCAAAGTTTCGCTCCATACCCTGTGATGCAAATACGTTACTGAGTTCCATCATTTTGGTACCAAACCAGAACAAGTCATTTGAATTTGCAAAAGCTGCCGCCTTGCCAAGTTCAAAGGATTGGGCGGCCTCCTTTACCTTATTTTCTGCGATCAGTGCGACAGCAGTGACAATATGAAACTCGGGCTTGTTTGGAAAACGCCTAGCCGCAGCCTTTGCCTCCTCCTCCAAACGCTGATAGGTAGAATCAGAGTCCGATTTCTTTGCCAGTCGTGTTTGAATTTTGCCAACCCGTTCAAGCGCCATTAGCGCTTGCCAAATATCGTGCGGATCTTCACTATTCTCGTCTGCGAATTGCTGGTAGAAGACGAGAGCTTTTTCTAGAAAATCTCGCTGTAGTTCGGTCAGAGAGCCTTGATTCGCCAGCCACTCTTCCGCGACTTTCGTATACATCTCGTCAACGGCAGTTCGTGCAAGTTGTAAGCGAGCTGTTTCACGAGCTTCTGCTCGAGTTGCACGAATGGCCTGCCAGGTGGCTGCGCCGATACCGACAACCAGTCCCAATGCGACCATTGAGATTGTCAACAAGGCGGCTTGGTGGCGTTTAGCGAGCTTAGAAAGGCGGTACCATGCCGATGGTGGACATGCCTGTACCGGCTCACCACTGAGGTACCGTTCGAAATCGGCAACCAATGCACTAGCAGATTCATATCGTCGATTGCGATCTTTCTCTAGGGCCTTCATGACGATCAAATCGAGCTCACCAGCGAAGAATTGGCGAAGCTTGCGTGGTTCCTGCCCGCGGTGCTCGGCAACCGTGGATAGAGCCTCGGCGTTGAGGGTGCTGAGCATCGTGCTGGGTCCGGGTGGATCCTGCTCGCGGATGATCCGCCGCATCTCGTCGTAGCCAGCTTCCTTAAGCGTCTTCGAATCGAACGGAGTGTGACCAGTCAGCAACTCGTAGAGCACGGCTCCCAACGAGTAGACGTCGCTGCGGGTGTCGACGTCGACCACTCCCAATCCAACTTGCTCAGGACTCATGTAGAGCGGCGTCCCAACCATCTGCGAAAATTGCGTGTAGACGGTTTGCTCCGACAGTTTCTGATGCAGGGCTTTGGCAACGCCGAAATCGATTACCTTGGGCACGGCTTCATCGTCGATTTCCGACACCAGCACATTCGACGGCTTGAGGTCGCGGTGGATGATGCCCTTCTGATGCGCGTGCTGGACCGCACGGCAAACTTTCATGAACAGTTGCAACCGCTGCTCGGTACCCAATCGATGACTGTCGCAGTAATTCGTAAGCGTCAATCCCTGCACGAGTTCCATCACAAAGTAGGGCTGGCCGGATTCGGTGGATCCACCGTCGATTACGCGAGCAATATGCGGATGATCCATCAGCGCTAACGCTTGCCGCTCCGCTTCGAAGCGAGCGATGACGTCACGTGTCGACATTCCCGGTTTGATGACTTTCAAGGCCACTTTGCGGCGGACCGGCTCAGTTTGCTCAGCCACGTAGACGACACCCATGCCGCCTTCGGCAATTTTCTCTCGTAGCTTGTAGTGGCCAATCCGCGTGCCGGGCTTGAGTTGCAATGCCGAATCATAGCTCTTCGATGATTGCGACTCGGGTGCATGCTCTGTCGGTGCCAGATCGGGGGCCGTTCCCCCGAGGAAATCTCCTGCCGCCAAGTAGGCTTGCAGAAGCATGTCTACACGCTGACGCAGCTGAGTATCACCCGAGCATGCCAGTTCCAAAAACTGCTCACGTTGCTCGGCAGATTCCTGCTCGAGGGCTTGGTTGAAAAGTGTGTGGACATCGGGCGGGGTAATGGCCATGACTGCAGTCTCCGGATTTTGTTCTACTTATAGTGCTCCATCCGGGCTCTGCGAGTGACAGTTGTGAGGAGTATTTTGAAATTTCATGCGAGTCGGGCCCCTCACCGCTCGCCGACCCGCTTCGCGTGTGCGATTTGCGACCTCTCCACAAACTAACCTTCCCTGTGGGAAGGTCGCGAGTAATGCGAGCGGGTAGGGCTCTTCGAATTCACCATGCCAGAACCGTCCGGCTTACGGCGACAAAGCGAGTAGACTAATCCAAGCTGCGTAGCAATGGCTCTTGTCACTGCCTCCACATCCTCCAATACGTCGTCGTTGCTGAAGCGGATTACCCTCCAGCCCATGCTTTCCAAGTGCTTTTGTCTACTCAGGTCTTCGGCGCAGACTTGGTCGTGATAATCGCCGTCAAGCTCGACCACAAATCGCTTACTTAGACAGGCAAAATCGGCGAAGTAAGGACCGATCGGGTGTTGACGGCGAATCTTCAGTCCGCACAGCTGGCTACTCCGCACTAACTCCCAGAGAAGAGATTCCGCTTTCGTCTGGTTGGCGCGAAGTTTCTTGGCTCGGTTGATTGGATCGTAGTTAGACATTGTTAGCTCACATCTATTTACTCGCGACCTTCACGGCCCCCTCACCGCTCGCATTACTCGCGACTCTCCCGAGGGACAGTATGTTGTGAGCGCTTCGCGTGTTCCCGTTCGCGGTTTCCCCAGCCGAGCAAAGAATAACATCTAATCGAGGTACCTGCGGAAAGTCGGAACTGGATCGGAACTCTTTGCTATCGTGGCGGCGCGGGCAGTGCGCCGCTTGACTTCTTCCGAGGTGGCTCGATCCCAGTCTCCAGAAAGGTCGTTACGAATGGGTAATCGAATGCGGAATAACTTTTTGCATGGTCACTTATTAGTGCTCCTTCTGAGTTTAATGAGTGACTTGTTCAACCAGACTTTTTGAAATCTGCACACTTCAAGAT
>JAGQPR010000375.1 GCA_020426625.1 Planctomycetales bacterium | reverse complement strand
CGATGATGTGGACGCCGCCGCCGTAGGTCGCCATCCAGAGTTCGCCGTTGCCGGCGTCGGCGATGCCGGTCACCCACGCATTCGCCAGCGAGGCGTCCGATCCGTCCGCCAGCGGCAGCCATGCCACGCGCGCCGACTCGGGATCGATCCAGCCACCGCCGTGCTCGGGCGTGCCGAACCAGACCTGGCCAGCCGAGTCCTCATAGAGCCGCAGCACATTGCGGCCATGCAGGCTGGCACCCGACGGATCGACCTCGCCGAGGTCTTCGAAACGCTCCGTGCCGGCGCGGCGACGGTTGAGCCCGCTCCAGCTTCCAACCCACAGGTCGCCGCGGCGGTCGATCAGCAGCGAGCGGATGCGGTCATCGTTCGGCGTGCCAGCCGCGCCATGCGCGAAATGGACGAAGGTGTGTGAGCCGGGTGCGACATAGTCGAGCCCACCATTCGTGCCGACCCACATGCCGCCCTCCGCATCGGCCGCCAGCGCATCGACGCGGTCATTGGCCGGGCTGCCGTCGCCGTCGGCGACATGGGCGTGGTTCGTGAAGGCATTCGTTGCGGCGTCGTAGATCGACACGCCATTGCCGAGCGTGCCGATCCAGAGCCGGCCATCCTTCGCGAACGCGAGCGAGCGCACGTAGTTGCCGGCGAGCGAATCGGGCTTGTCGGGATCGAAGCGGAAGCGTTCGAAGGTGTAGCCGTCGTAACGGACCAGGCCTTGCTGCGTGCCGATCCAGATCAGGCCATCCGGCCCCTGCACGAGCGCCGTGACGATGCCGCCCGAGATTACCTCGCCGGCGTCCACGGAACGCAGGAATCGATCGTCGTTCGGCCACGCCGCCGCGGCCGAGGTCCACGCCGTCAGTAAGAGCAGCGAGAGCAGGAATGGGCGCATCGGTTCCCCTGATCGGACCCCAGCGCGGGCCCACGCGACGAGGATACCGCGCGAAACAGATTCAGGAACCCCGCGAGGCGCCGTCGTTGCGGCGCCATTGAGCGCTCGCGGGCCGGGTGGATGGACTCAGGCGGGATGCGTGAGAGGGCTCCTGATCAGGAGGGCAGGCTCCTTCGGCACATTAAAAGCACCGAGCTGGTCTAGCTGCCGTCGACGGTTGCCTGCAAGGGCGTCTTCAGACGCAGCCCATCGTTGGAGTAGATGCCGTCGACGGCAGCCAGTGCGTCGGGCGAAAAGCCGGGATTGGCGTCTGCCGATTCCCACGGATTGGACTGACGCGGACCGGGGACGTAGGGCGCCCACTCGCCGTACTTCGCCTCTGTGCCGGGACGCAGGCTGTACTCGACCCTCACGCGCGCAACGATAAACGGCTCGTCCGCCTGTTCGCCGCGAGTCGGATAGACGAATTTCCATTGCTTGACCGCGCCGAGGGCGGACGCGGCGAGCATCTTGCGCCATCGCTTCATCTCGATCTCGTTGCGCGCCACCACACCGAGATTGACCTGCTCGGCGATCGCATCTTCAACGACGCCGTTGCGGCCGACCTTGACCATCACGTAGACCCTGCCCTTCACGCGGGCGGCGGCGGCTGCCTGAGGATAGGTCGGCGGTGTCATCTTCGCGTGCCGGAGCCGGGTGCCGGGCTCGGGGTTCACCGCGTTGAAATTCGAGCCAACAAGCCTCAGCGAGTAGGTCTTGTCGTCGATCGCCTTGGCGACGACGAGGATGCTCATCGAATTGCGGATCGTGGCCGTGGGCGAGATTACTGCCGGCAGCGAGCCAACGTCGAACGACCAGCTCCTGATGTTGCGTTCGACAAAATCGAGTACGACCGGATCAATCTGTTCCGGGTGGTCCAGTTCATAGCGACGCACGGAACCGTCCTGGGCCACGTCCACCGACCCGGTCAGCACCATGCTCGCCTCGACCTGCTTGCGCAGTTCGCTGGGACCGCCAGCCCAGGCGGAAGTCGCCGCCCATGCAAACGCCATCATCAACGAGAAACGCACCGCTACCCTGCCTGCATTCATTGCACTGTCCTCAAGTGGATCCTTTCGCCTACCAGGCCGTCACATGTTTGGTGCGTCGCCGCATCTTCCACATTATAGGCAATCATCCCGGCGAAATTGTGGCCGCAGTACCAGCGGGGGAGTCGGCCTGATGGTCTTGTGCGCTCCGGTTCAAGCGTCCGCTCAAAATGGTACGAAGTCAGATCTGACCCTGGCATCGCGGCCTCTCAGCCTCGCGCGGCCTTGCGCGCAATGCTTCCGGCTTTGCCGGAGGATACTTACTTTCAGAACGTGCATTCTGCAGGAAGTTCTATAGAATTGCGTGATCAGTTGTGTCGAGAGGGGTGCAACCATGGCTACGAACAGAAAGACTGCGAAAAAGAACGCGACAAAGAAAGCAACGACGAAGCGGGCGAGTAAGCCGATTCGGGCGCGGAAATTGCGGGATGACGCAAACAGTGAAAGGGCACTCGACACGATAGCAAAAAAGCTCGGACTACCCAGAGAAGCCATAAGCTTTCGAACCAAGTCAGGCCGCAAAATGCGCTCTGACGCCAGCGTCGAGTCGGTGAGAAAGCACTGGGATTCCTGACGTAGCAGTTGTGCTGCGAGAATCCTCGTGGCGACTCGAGATTCGCCGCGGCAATCAAATCTGATCAGTGGCGCAGATTGACATAGGTGTCCGAACTGGCTCAGAGAGCATTTTTACTTCTGCAATGGTCTCTGACCCGGTGATTCCCTAGCTCTCGCGGGAGGAGTGTTTACATTTGTCAGTGGCAGGTATCCGAGATGCTACGGACGAGTACGTGCAGAAACGTATTGTTGCGCTGACTTTGGTGCACGTCACGGCAGTGCTGTGGCTTATTGGAGTGAGTCTGGCAGCATTTGTCCAAATCCCACTTGCTGGCATTCCGTTTTTCTGCATCGTGCTGGTCATTCATACATGCCTCTTCATCACAGGACCTTAGTCGGTTTCGCGTTTGTCGATCGCAAACTTTGCGGTGGTGTATTCGCTATGCTTATAGGCGATTCTATTTGCAGCATGTTTTTCGTTATCAAAAAGGTTCTAGAGCTTCAGACCTACCAATTAGACGTGTTAGGCAGAACGCTAGAGCGACCTAAGGCACCTACCGAGTTCTGATCAAATTTTCAGATTGAGCTGCCATCAACTCGGCGAGGAGCTTCTTCGCCAAATCTCATGCTTCGCTTACGAAAAAGTCGATTCTCCGAGGATCTTATGTCAACGAATGGCTCCGAAGCTGAAGGAATCCTGCGAAGGCTATTTGAATGGCTTTTCAGCCTCTCGGATTCAGTTGCTCTCCCGACCGATCAGAAAGATGTTCTTCTTCGTCAAATTCACCTCACATCGAAGTGCAGGTACAACGCATCAATTCGATTGAAGCGCCTAGGAAGAGGAACTTTCCTTACGACTACCATATTGTCGCTCGGCTTGATATTAATGCCGATGCTTCAACTTGCTAGGCTTCGCACAGCCTATCCAGATCCGGTAGTGAGCAGTCTACAGATCTTTTTAGCAGTTGCTGTTCTGGTGTATTCGATCATAAGCGCTACAGCAACCTACGATACGAGAGCGCGCGTCCTGAATGATTGTGCCGATCGAATAAAGCATCTTGGTGGCGAGCTTAGGACTGCGCTTCAGACTGGAGCCCCAGATTTGAATGAGTACGCCGCAAGATACAATGGAATAACAAGGGACTCTGAGATGCATTCCCGATCGGACTATGCTCTCGCGATGTTGCAGGCAAGGAGCCAATACAACATCACTGGACTAAAGCGCCTTTGGTTGCGCGTGGTTGTCCTAGTCTCTGAGTCTTTTCCCTACATTCCGTCGATTGGCTTGTTGACGATCGAAACGATTCTAGTAACTGACATGCTTGGTATTACCTCGATGTGGACCCCGTTCATGAACGCTCTTAACGAGGCTTAGCCTCGAGGCGTGATTTTTCGGAATTGAGCATCGCGGAAAGTCAGATATGCATTCGAGAGCTTAGAGAAGAAAGAAGGGGGGCAGGAGTGGTCCAACTCGCCCCTTTCTTTCCGAACTCTATGAATCTAGCCCCTGCTGGAAATGCTACGAAGGTGCCCGACCCCGGCCTCCCTGAGCAGCAGGCAACCCTCAGCCGACGTCTATTTCCAGAGTTCTATTCTCGTGGGTGTAATGAGGTCCGATCACATAGTCTTCGAGGTCCAACTCTGGATTCAACATAGAGGTCGTGAAAATAATCTGGCTCATAACCTTCAGATCTGTGACACGCTCGACGATAAGTCTTTGAAATAGGTGGCTTCTCGCCACCTCCATTCCTTTGTCTTCGATGTTGTCTAACAAAAGAAACCGTGGATGGCAAAACTGTTGATCTTGTCCTGCAGCCAAATACATGCCCAATATTGCCGAGTTCTTGAGAAATACATTGCTGCTTTCCGCAAAGTTCATCTTTCCATCAACAAACATAGCGTCGTCAACAAAACTAAGCCTCACGGTCTGCGCATTCTTAAATTCTTCCTGACGATCAAGGTCGTTCCGCAAAAGCGAGGCCGCAAAACCAGAAATACTATTGAGTGCAACGCTGCGCCGCTTGTTTGCATGAATTGTCAGTGCCTCGCGTCTATCTCGAAGTTTGCTGATAGTCGCTTGAAGCTCCGCCTTCTGTGCCGAGAGGCGCTGAATCTCTTCAGCTGTTTCCATCATGCCCGAGAGATACCGCAGTTCTTGATCTATCTGGCCGATTCGCCGGTTCTTAGAAGCAAGAAATGCTTCGCGTGGCGAAGTGCTTAGGTCGAACTGGATGGAAAATTCAGATAATGTTTGCGTATAGTCGCGAGTCAGTCGTCGCAGTCTTTGAGCGCCTTTGCTCAGCGAGATGTCCTTTTCGGCTACAAGTTGCTTGGATTCCCTCATCTGAATTTCGAGGTCGAGCCTAATTTGATTGTACTTGGACTTGTCAGAACTCGGATCGGTAGGTGAGCCGCAGACATTGCACTTGTGGGGATCGTCCGAACTCTTTAACTCCGATAAGCATGCGGGGCATTGGGTGAATTCTATGCTCCCGACTGCGAGCTGCGCTCTCTCTGCAAGCCCAACCTTTTTTACCGCTTCATCCAGGAACTGTATGAATTCGCCAAGTTCTGCAAGCTCGAGTTCAAGCGTGTTGATGGAGGCCTCAAGGGCGACCATCTTTCTTTTCTCCTTCACCAACACTTCATGAGCAGCTTGACGTTGCTTGAGGAAGTGGCGCGTTTGATTCTGATCGACTAGCGTGTCTACGCTCTCGATCTCGATGGATATCGTTTCTTTTTCGGTCAGCAGCTTGGTGATGGTTGAATGGATTATATCAGGGCTAATCAACTGATCATTGATCGGCAGTCCCTCAATCAGTGAGGAAAGCCTTCGCGACACCACCTCATACTCACCATCTAGGGTGCGTAAATTGAGATTTATTTCGTATAGTTCGTAGCCGCTAATCCCGCATATAAGATCGCCCACCGCCTCGCGAATGTTCTGGGTATCAAACGGTTCGAATCGAAAGAGGCGTGTAGATGGCGTGCGCTGGTCTGAATAAACAAGCCTCATAATCTGGTGCATGGTGATGTTAGAAGCACCCTCACTCTGCGCCTCAGGAATCAGCAGTGAGCGAAAAAGTACCTGAGAAAAGCTCTCCCGATTCTCTTGTCTCCTGATCGGAAACGTTTCCCAGCCGTCCAGTGCGCGAACGGTTGCTTCATCAAGAGCGCCGAAGAAAACCTTGATTGGCGTAAGCTTTGTGGATATATCGCGGCGCAATGTTAGTGTTCCGCGGCTGGTTTCAATCTCGGCTTGGACTTCTTCGCAATGCCGAGCAGCCTCTTTCCATTCCTCATACTCGCCGCCGAGAATATAGAAGATAAAATCTGCGATGGTTGATTTCCCGGAGCCGTTCTCTCCACGGATTATGTTGACGCCTTCGTGAAATGTTTGGTCGTAGACCGCGTGACCTTGACGCATCACCCGCAATCGATTCAGACGGAGAAAAGGTAAGGGTGTCATTGCACAGCCCTCCTTAGACCCGTTCTTCTACGCAGCTCGTTAATGTCGTCCGGACCAATCACTGCGAAACTAGTGGTCAGAAACACGACCAGCTCTCGTTCTGTCGATGTCGAGGCACTCAACAGCTTTTCGTCAATAAACGATTGACCAAAGTCCGATAGCCTCGCGATTCCTCTTCGCATGTCTGAAGCGGAAACCATACGCTTGCCAATAAGCGCTTGGAGAGCTTTCTCTTGAATTGGCGCCATCTTGTGAAACAGAATTGGCGCCGCTGGGTAACTAAGGAAAGTCTTCTCGGGTTTGGGAATCTGAAGCTCTCTAAAATGTTCACGGACCTTCTCGGGCATGGTTGCCTTGTGTATGAGCGGCGGATTGGCCAGATAGAAATCGGCTATGAGTAAACGCTCGACAGATGGCGGATTCTCTTGCCACGCAGATAGTAGAAGCCCAACACGACGGACAGTGTCGTAGACATCAAGTTGCGGATACCAGACCCTGACGCTCATGACGCAGCATCCCACCGGATGTGGCATTGCTCTGTTAGAAAATAAAGTGCGCTGAGTACAGTCGTCTGCGTAAATCCTTTGCCGTTAGCGTGCTTTTCGCATAGAGCATCTATCACGTGTGTTTGCAGAGCGTTTCGAATCTCTTCATCGGAACGTTTCTTGCATATCAATGGATGATAAATGTGCGTGACGAAACGCTGCTCCACTTCTGCAAGAAGCCGCTCATTTTCCCCGCGAGCAGTTGTATAGAGGCCGAGCTTCAAATAATTCTGGGCAAATTTGTTCTGAAGATTGTTTGCTTTGCTGTACTCATGCTCGCGTCCTGCCGCGATTAGCTTCTGCAGAAGATCACGGCGATCCTCTTCAGTTCTGGCGCTGTAATTGTCAGCCGCAAATGAGCCACCATTTCCCGTAGGCGAGCTTGCCCGGCACGAATCTAGAGCCCGCTGAAGATGCATTTTTATGCCCACGTAAACCAAGTCTTCCTTGTCACGAGGTTTGCAGATCGATATGTGATCCTTATCCATTGGTACTGGTTGAGTTCCAGCAACGCCAGGGTCCGCTGAAGATTTCGATACCACGAGTACTGTAGCGGAGGTTTTGTACTTCTCGTAGTATGCGACCGTGGCGATGTCCTTCTTGTTGTTCGCGAACGACCTATAGTGCTCATTTATATCCGTCAAAATTCCCGAATCATTCGATAGAAGGTCGATATGCTTGGACGCGAATCGAGGTATTGCCATCTTTAATGCAGAGGCGAGTGAAGCGCCCGTGTGTGGTGTGGCGAGAAATGCAACTAACCTTGTTGCTTCGCAAACACTCTTCCAGTGATGATCTTCTGAATCGCATGACTTTCGTATGATCTGCTTTACTAGCAAACCGCCGAGACTGTGTGCCACGAACGCAAGTGGTCTCTGGCCGATTCCCTTGGCGGTCATGTACTCGAGTGCATTCGCTGCACGTTCGAATAACTCCATCTCTTTCTTGGCCCACTTCTCGAACAGACTCGCTGGATAGCCAAGCGAGTACACCGCAATCCCTGGCAACTCCACGCAAAGCCACTTGAGCCAATACTCTCCTGTCTTTTCGCATGCCCAAGTTTCCTTGGGGTCGCCAGTTAGGCCGTGAACAAACAGGACGTCCAGCAACGGCTCGTCCCCCCCACAGACCTTTGTGAATGAGAGTTGATCGCTCATGTTTCCTTTCTCAGAACTTGGCTTTCCAAAATTCCGAACTGTGCGCGCATCGCTTCCGGGTTTCTATCCATTACCCTCAGCGCCAGCGACCTGTCCAATGGCCCTTCGTAGATCTCTTTGTGAGATTCAACGTGCGGATTACCCTACATCAATATGATGTTCTTGGAAATTGTTCCGCCTGGTAGGATGCTGTTTTGGGGGCAGGTCTACCTTCGTACCATTGCTCCTGACGTCTGACGCGCACACCGTAAGTCTAGCTCTGCATGACCTTCTGATAGCTCGCGACGCTACCAGGCAATCCCATAGTCATCCCCCTGCTCAC
>JAGQPR010000374.1 GCA_020426625.1 Planctomycetales bacterium | reverse complement strand
TACCGTTCACCCCTTCGGCGAATATTTACTTTTCGACATCACTTTCGAAGGGGAGGGTCGGAGGGGTCGGAGCCCCAGCGACGGGGAGGGAGAGTAAGTTGAATTGGTGTCGATTAGCGAGAAGTGTCGTTATTTTTCTGTAATAACTGACAACAGACGCGCCCGGATGCTGTCCGCTACAATTGTCAGTAGCCTTCATTAGTAAGCCAGCTTTTTGCATAGACTATTTCGATAGTGAACAACGACAATCATCAACGTTCCAAGGAACTGTTCACCGAGCTGGTTGACCTGGACGAGCAGCAGCGCGACATTCGGCTGCAGGCATTGCGGCTCCAAAATGCGGCATTGGCCGAAGAGGTAGCCTCTCTGCTGGAATACCACACAGCACAATCCTTGGTCGTTCCTCAAGCCGCACCCAAAATCCGCACGCGGTCGACGCTAAGCACCAGCTACACGCCTCGCTCGCTCGACTGGCTCAAGTTACCTCTTAAGGGTTTACTGGCATCTCTACCTTTTGTTTTAGTGGCAGCTGTGACCGCACTGTGGGTCAGCGGACAACTTCGCATCCAAGTCCGAGAACGTCTCGCGCAGCGTCTCAACGAAACCGTTGCTGGTTGCGATCATGAATTCGCTTCCTGGGAATCGCAACAATTGCAACGTGTAAACCGATGGGCGGCCGATGAAATCATCGCCGCTTCCATCGGCGAGCTGGTTAGGGAGCACGACGGCAAACCCGAGCCAGAGGTAGCAGGAATTTCTTCCAGAATCAAAAAGCGACTCGAGGAACTGGCACGTCAGCCAGTGCGATTCGCGATCTGGGACCAACGTATGTTGCTCGTTTCCGACTGGACTGAATTTGGGACTTCACAATCACTCGATGAATTCGTTAGCTCTGACATAGAGCGCAACATTCGCAGTGTCCTCCAGGGGAATTGCCTCCTGACACTTGGCAACCAATGGGCAGGGAACCAGTCAGCATCAAACTCTGTCACGTGCGCGGGACCTGTGGTGCTAGTCCCCATCGCCGACCCTACCACCGGCAACGCGATTGCGGTGATGATGGCCAGCGGCCAGTGGCTTCAACTCGACTATGCAAATCTGCTTGAGGGATGGTCAACGCATACGTCAGGGGAAGTGTATTTGGTTTCCGATGATGGCATACTCCTCACGCCTAGCCGTTATGATACGGCTGCCTTGCCCTTGGCCTTCAAGAAACAGCCCTGTGGCGGATCCGTCCTGCTGCGAGACCCAGGCGTCAACCTGCTAACCGGTGACAGGCCCACCAGCAGCGCGATGGCCTGGCCTGATACGTTGCTCGTCAGGCAGGTAGAATCGCAGAATGATGGTTCCTATGTCGACGGATACCGCAATTATGTGGGGGAACCAGTCGTCAGCGCATGGAGATGGATCGACCGACACGAGGTTGCCTTGGCGGTCGAAGAGAATTTCAATCAGGCTTATTCCAGCCTATCCTTGGTGAATTACGGACTGATTGGCATTTCCGCCGCATTTTCGTGTGGTCTGCTGGCCTTCGCCGGTGCGGTTTCGTTTCAGCGCTCGATGCGACGCAAGCTGCGGGATGTTTCCGAAGTTGGGCCTTACCAGGTGCAAGAGCTGTTGGGCGAAGGCGGCATGGGACGCGTTTATCTCGCCGAGCATGCTTTACTGTGTCGCCAGTCTGCAGTGAAGGTACTGGTGAACACCGAAAATGATCTGAGCATCCTGGCCC
Source organism: Planctomycetales bacterium (assembly GCA_020426625.1). Taxonomy (GTDB): domain Bacteria; phylum Planctomycetota; class Planctomycetia; order Pirellulales; family Pirellulaceae; genus Aureliella. Next base: position 6,457 of record JAGQPR010000374.1, on the reverse strand, counting down.
GGTTCGAACGCGAAGTGCAATTGGCCAGCCAGTTGACCCATCCCAACACCATCGCCATTTATGATTTTGGCCGCAATCGCGACGGCATGTTCTACTATGCGATGGAGTACATTCACGGCGCGCATTTGGGTCAGCTAGTTCAGTATGCCGGGCCGCTGGCTCCCGGCCGCTGCATTTTCATTCTTGACCAACTGTGCAGAGCCTTGCGTGAAGCTCATTCTGCGGGCGTGGTTCATCGCGATATCAAGCCACAGAACATCATGGTCTGCAATCGCGGCGGCGAACCAGACTTTGTCAAACTGTTTGATTATGGACTAGTCAAAGCCTTCGCGCCTGGAGTTTCTCACCACTCTTCTCAGACGCAAATTGTTGTCGGAACCCCGCGATTCATGGCGCCCGAACGTTTGACTTCGCCATGGCTGGCCGACCCCCGTGTTGATGTCTACTCGGTTGGGGCTTTGGCCTACTTCCTGCTCACTGGACAATTGCCACCGCTAGTCACTTCAAGTGATGCAATGGAAAACGAACAAATGGGAGTTGAAACGCTCGACCTACCACCAGATGTGGTCGAGTTTGGTGGGCTGCTAAGCGTCTGCATGTCCGTCGAACCAGCGGCTCGTCCATCGAGTATGAACTCCTTACTGCGGGAACTAGAACAGCTTGCCAGCCAATTTCCTTGGACGCAAAACGATTCATTGAAGTGGTGGAATCAGCACGAGCCTGAACTGCTACAAATGGTGCAGAAAAACCGCAAGAAGTTGAAAAAGGGCGGCAACTAGTAGACTCCACGTCGGCTGCGGCGCGCATGGGCTCGTTCACAGTCGTTCATGTCAACAGCATGAACGATCATTTGAACTCAGGCTGCTGGCCGGCGTAGCAAACAATTGCAGATTGCTTGGATGATTCTTCCCTGCCCCACATCTCCGCTCTGCTCCCCCGTTTTTCCTTTCAATCCGATTCGTTCCGGCGGAATCTCCAGAATTTTTCCTATGCGCTGCTGGATGCTGTTTCGATAGGGCAAGATCTTGGGACGCTCAGCCAAGACAACGCAGTCAAGATTGACGATGGTCCACCTCTCGCGGCTGACAATTTGGTTGGCCCGCCCGAGCATATCCGCAGAATCTCGCCCTTGGTTCTGTGGATCTGTGTCAGGATACAACTCACCGATGTCTCCCAAGCCGGCAGCGCCCAGGAGAGCATCCGTAATCGCATGCAGCAGCACATCCGCGTCACTGTGGCCGACCAAATGACCGTCGAATTCGATGTCGATGCCGCCCAGCCTTAGCGGCCCGCCGGATTCAATTCGATGGGTATCATGCCCTAATCCAATTCTCAATTCATCGCCCATTGTGGATTGCCCTCTTCCAGACAGCAAGCAAAAAACCAGCACAGCTTCGCATGTTAGTGGCCTGGGCTAGGTTCTCACAGCCCTGGCAATGATGGCGAAGATATGCTGGCACTTACTGTCCAGCGATCGACATACAGGACCATAGCCGGTAGGCAGCAGAAACATATAATCGTGGCACTATGGCAATTATTAGCATTGAAAACCTATCGAAATCATATCGCGTCTACCAAAAGCAAGAAGGCTTGCTGGCTGCGGTTCGAGGACTGTGGCATCGCGAGTATCGCGATGTGCATGCCGTTCGCGACGTCAGCTTGAGTGTCGAACAGGGCGAGTTCGTCGCTTTCTTGGGTCCTAACGGGGCAGGCAAAACAACGACACTCAAACTGCTGTCTGGCGTAATCTATCCATCGGGTGGTAGCGCAAATGTTCTCGGCTATGTGCCCTGGAAACGCGAGAATGAATACCGGCGACGTTTTGCCTTAGTCATGGGGCAGAAAAACCAGCTGTGGTGGGATTTACCAGCGCAGGAATCGTTTCGGCTGCATGAGCAGATTTACCGGATTCCGCCGGAAATCTTTCGGCACAATTTGGATGAGTTGGCTGATTTGCTGGCAGTCCAGAAATTGCTGGGCAGGCCCGTCCGGGAGCTTTCTTTGGGCGAACGCATGAAAATGGAGCTGATCGCTGCTCTGCTCCATTCGCCTGAGGTGCTCTTCCTGGACGAGCCGACCATTGGGCTGGACGTCGTCGCCCAACACAACATTCAACGTTTTCTCAAGTACTACCAGGAACGACGGAAAATTACGATCTTGCTCACCAGCCACTACATGAAGGATATCGCAGCACTGTGCAAGCGCGTCGTGGTGATTAACGACGGGGCAATTCAATTCGACGGCTCTCTCAGTGGTATTGTCGACCAATTCAGCAGCACACAGATTCTCAGGCTGCAGCTGGCCGAAGGTGTGTCCGCGGAAGGACTGGATCGTTTCGCCAGCGTGGAGTCCGTCGAGCTACCGAAGGTTACATTGCGTTGCAATCGCCAGGACGTCACCAGAATGCTGGCCTCCATCCTAAAGCAGTACGAAGTGGCCGACATCGCTGTGGAAGATCCACCACTTGAAGAAGTGATCGCCCGTCTGTACGAAGACCATAGCTCGGGAGGTAAATACGAAGCCAAAACAGGAGAGCCGAGCAAGTGATGTCGCTAGCGAGCTTGCCCACGCAATTCAGTTGCTGGTGGATGGTGTTTCGCATCGCCTTGGAAGAACGTCTGGCGTATCGAGGCGACTTTGCGCTGGGAACTCTGATGCGGTTCCTGCCAATCATCACGCAAATATTCTTGTGGAGCGCCGTCTTTGAATCGGTCAATGGCCGATTGGCTGGCTACACTCTGCCAGACATGATCGCTTATTACCTGCTTTCCATGCTGGCCAGGGCTTTCTCAAGTATGCCCGGTCTGGCATCGACTGTGGCTAAGCAGATCCGCGACGGAGAAATCAAGAAATTTATTATTCAGCCCATCGATATGATTGGCTTTCTATTGCTGGGACGTGTCGCCCACAAAATCGCTTATTACACCATAGCCACGCTACCGTTTGCCTTGGTGTTTTTCTTGTGCCGAGGCTACTTTTCGTCGGGCTGGCCATCGGCCGATGTGCTGCTAGCGTTCCTACTGTCATTGGTAATGGCTTTTCTGCTTGGTTTTTTTGTCGACTTGTGCATTGGGCTGATAGGTTTCTGGTTTCTAGAAGTCAGCTCGCTGCTGTTCGTCTATATGCTGCTCAATTTCTTCCTGTCTGGCCACATGTTCCCGCTCGACCTGTTGGGCAGCTGGCAGTTTGTCGTCAACTTCCTGCCATTCAAGTACTTGGCATATTTTCCAGCAGCCATCTTTCTGGGAAAGATCGAGTCTAGTCAACTGTGGATTGAGTTGGGATTAGAAGCCGTTTGGCTACTCGGCTTAATATGCCTGGCAAGATTCTTGTACGCGCGGGGCTTACGAAGGTATAGCGGCTATGGCGGATAATAACCAAATCGGGCAAACAAAGATCGGGCCCAATTACCTGCGAGTCTTTTTGACGTTCGCGCGCAATTCGCTGGTGCGGGACATGATGTTTCGCACTAATTTCTTGATTGAATCAGTGTCTAGCCTAGCCTGGTCCTCCATGAATGTGGGCCTGTACCTGATCATCTTTCAATACGCCACTTCGATTGGCGACGCCACCGGCTGGGGCAAGTACGAATTCTTTGTGTTCATGGGTACCACTTGGATCATCAATGCCATCGTCCAAGCTTTTTTCATGCCCAACATCGAAGAGTTTAGCGATTTGATCCGCACCGGCGGGCTCGACTTTGCAATGCTCAAGCCAATCGATACGCAGTTTCTGATATCGCTGCGCAAAGTTTCATGGTCCAGCTTGGCCAACCTGCTTTTGGGGTCAGTTCTAATTGGATTTAGCATTTCCCAGTTGGCAACCAGGCAAGGAACACCATGGAGTTTGCCGCCCTCTGTGTTTTTACTTTTCCCAATGTACGTCCTGTGTGGCGTGGCAATTCTCTACAGTTTGATGATTTGTCTGGCAGCCACCAGCGTTTGGCTAGGGAGAAACCAAACGCTGTACGACTTCTGGTTTTATATCACGAATTTTTCGCGATATCCCATGGAGATTTATGCTCGCGGATGGGGAATCCCCCTGTTCGTGGCTTTTACATTTCTAATTCCCGTATTGGTTGTTGTGAACGTCCCCGCCCGCCTGCTTGCACAACCACTTGCACCAAAAGCGAATTGGGAATGGCCACTGGCGTTGTTTACGCTGTTTGCCACAGTCCTTTCCGTGCTTGCCAGCCGCTGGGTGTTTCGCAAAGCCCTGCTCTCCTATCGCAGCGCCAGTAGCTGAGCATTTGCTTGCGAAACAACGACTTGCTATTTCCTTTTGGCGCGAGCCCGGATGCTACACGCCATGACTACCGCACTCTTCTCACGCTTCTTGCTGGCATGCATCAGTAGTAGAATCCGCCGTACACGACTGGCGGAGCGATGGTTACCGTTGGAGCGATCACACGTGCGCCAATAACCGGACGGACTACTGGCCCAACGACGGGACCAACGACCGGACCGATTACTCTCGGAGCAATCACCGGTACTGGTGTTACAACTCGCGCTGTGCTGACACCCACGCTGGCTGCACCAACACCTACCCGAGCGGCACCGACGCCGACATGTGCTGCGCCAATTCCAACGCGAGCGGCTCCAACGCCGACCCGGGCAACTCCCGCGCGAGCCACGCCAGCTCCTACTCGGGCTGCACCTACACCAATGCGAAGTGGTCCTGCTGCGTTAGCGTCTGCAGAATTGAACGCAAAGCTGGCGATAGCGATTGCTGCAACTGCGAAAAACTTTTTCATGGTCGTGTTCCTCAATTAAGAAGGGTTACTGAAACTGAATCTGATGTTTGCTAGAGGTTGCAATTGGCGTGCCAATACGGAAAACCTGAGAATTCAGCAGAAACAAACAACAAAGATATCAAAACGATACAAAACCCACCATATAAAGATGTCATCTTGATATTCAGATGCAATTGCGACACGCTACTATAGGCTTCCGACTATTCCAGAGGTGCAATTTCTGCTCGAAAACCGTGTTGTCTGCTGGAAAAAAACGCAGGTCCGCGGCCACAGAGAGTCTCGAACATCTATTCCAAGAATACTTGCCTGCTTTAGCAGTCTCCACGCATTTTAGCGTGATTTTCCAAGCCGGGCGAATTCTCGAATCCCACCCGCTCCGGATGTCCAACAGCAACGACGAGCCGGGCTATCCACAGACACGGGACCACCCAACAGACAGAGATTAGGCCGCTCCTGCATGCAAGCCTTCGAACGGCGGGAACTTCACAACCCGCCTCCATTCGGCACAATGCGAATTCACTTCAGGCGACTGAGTGGTTATCGGGAGCACCCTGCCCTTCCACTCTAAGACTGTAACCGCTGCCTCGAATGGTTTGAATTAGTGGCGGCTTGTCATTGGTTTGCAGTTTGTTTCTCAAACGATTGATATGCACTTCGATGACGTTAGTAACGCCTTCCCACTCAGGATTCCAAAGAAACTCGCAGAGCATTCGGCGGGTTACTACTTTTCCTTGGTTGCGAGCCAGAACTTCGAGAATCCGAAACTCGGTAGGCGTGAGGGAAACCTCCCGATCGTCAACTTGAACTTTTCGCGAGGTCAAATCCATTGACAATGGCCCCGTCTGCAACACTGAGGTTGGTTTTTTGCGCGAACGAATCACCGCAGCCTCGACGCGTGCCAGAATCTCGCGAAGCGTAAAGGGTTTAATGCAGAAATCGTCTGCCCCGCCCTCGATGCCCATCATCCGCTCCGATCTGAATTCCAGCGGAGTTAGGATGATGATGATTACCTGTTCATTGGCCTCTCGAATGCAGCGCAGAACTCCGAGCGATGAATCATCCTGCAAGGCAAGATCAAGCAAGACGACTCGGTACCGATTGGCGGCCGCCAACTCAACACCCTGACTTCCAGAAGTGGCTAGCGTGCATTGATACCCTTGTGCTTCCAGGCCAGTCTTCATGCTTTGGCCAAGTAGCATATCGTCTTCTATGATTAGAACGCCCTCGTTCATCAAAGTTGCAATCATCTTAATTTGGCTTGAATTGTAGAGAGATTCCGCGAATACGGCGCGGGCTCGAAGCCTGAACACGGGCAGTGTCCAGACCGGTAGCAAACATCTAAACCCGCGCTGCGCGAAAATGGATCGCGACTGGCCTACGAAAATTTAGGCAAATCTGCGCAGCCCCCTACCCGTTTGGGGGCTGCGACCTTTGCGTGCTGACAACTCGGACTAATGCCGAGGGTATCCTGCGGTAACTCGCGGGGCCCGGGGCAAGTAGCGGACGCCTGGAATATTCAGAATGGACAGAGTCTGGTCGTGAAAGTTGACATGAGTGTTTAAAATGAATGGAACGCAGTACACACTATCCAATGAACTTCTGCATTTTTGCTTTCCTCTCTCCTGTTCTGCACTTTAGGCAAAAAGCTAAGGCTTTGTCTGAGCGGAATGTATTGTTGCGGACGCTGGGCGGGGGAGCGGCTAG
>JAGQPR010000373.1 GCA_020426625.1 Planctomycetales bacterium | reverse complement strand
CAAGGAAAGACGCCGACGGGAGACTACTCAGGAAACGGTACCGAGTTACTCTTCGTTCAAGCCAAAGAACAACTCAGACTGCTGGGAGATGCCAGGCGATCTGCGATTGTGCGGGCGGTTCGCTCAGACGACCCGGGCAAGAGTACCGCCACTGCTTATGTGCAGGAAGCTGTGATCGACACCCGAACTCAAGAGGTTCAGGTAATCAAATTTGCACCGCAGGGAGCCAAGTGGGAAAGCGGCACTCAGGCACCATCGGACCAGCCTCGTCCCGGGCAAACTGTTCCTTCTCAATCTAGTTCGAATGCTGCATCTCAACCTCGCTCGGCGGTCGACAATTTCCTGCGTCCCAGCCGTCCCTAACGGCTGAGGCAGGACAGATCAAGCAGATGTGCCCGGGAAGAGATCGCGGCCAGGTGCTGTGCAACCAGTTCGTCGAGTGTCGCTTTGGCATGGTGTTTTCTCGTGGGATAGGCATCCTGCCTGTCATCTTAGCTTAGCTTAGTTCTTCGAGAGATTGCATCGTCATAGTTCAACGATTGATTCCATCACTTTCCAATCGGACTAAAGTGGTTTTGCTTCTGCGTGCGGACGACAGGCAGGATGCCTATCCCACGAACCAGCCCGTGATCTGCACGAATCGATCTTGCGCACCAACTCTGTGTGGCAGCATCCCTATCCAGAACGTGCGTGGCAGCGTGCTAACCTATTCTTAGTCGTGGCACCTTATGTGGCACCTCTGGAATAGTAAGGACGATTGTGAACAACGAAATACATGAATTACACGAAAGATAGGAATGGGCTTTTCTGCCACGGCCAAGATTGCGACTTGCGGGGACAACACGGAGCGTATTGGCGTTTGAGCTGCTTTGGTCCGTCGCCATGGAGAGAGCATCACACCTCGCGTTCGGCATGTGCGACGTACCTTCATCTCTCGCTCGGCAATTGGGGTGTGCGGGCTGTGGCGACTGGGGCAGGGGGCGGTGATGGTACCTGCTCTAAGATGGCTTCTTGCGGTATGATGCACCCAAACGACAGGAGTCGCTGAGCAGGTCAAGCTGCGGTGACGACCGCAAGAATTCACAGGAGGTGGCAGGTGCTCACTGACAATACCACTGATCGCCGCTTAAAAGTCGCCAGCAGAACGGGCTTGGATCGGACCTGGAATTTCACCCCCATGGACGCCACCCTGGTTGACAGCTTGGCGCGGCGCAGCAGCGTGTCCCCGGTAGTTGCTCAGCTGCTCTTGAAGCGCGGAATTACACAGGACGACGATATACGGCGTTTTCTCGATGCCAAACTCATGGACCTACGGCCGCCAGCACAGCTGCCTGGATTGAACGCGGCAGTCGAATGCATCTGGCAGGCGATCGAACTTGGAAAGGAAACGGTCGTCTACGGCGACTACGACGCTGACGGTATGACGGCGACAGCCATTCTATACGGCTGTTTGAAGTTGTTGGGCTGCAAGGTCAGTTACCACTTGCCCAATCGCATGGATGAAGGCTACGGCTTACACGTCGAATCCATTGAGAAATTGGCGGCCCGGGGCAAGCAGCTCATCATTACCGTCGACTGCGGTGTCGCCAGCCTCGAGCCAGCCATCCGCGCCCGTGAATTGGGGTTATCTCTGGTCATTACCGACCACCATCGTTATGGAGACAGCCTGCCCGATGCGGATGCTATCGTACATCCTGCATTGCCGGGTGGAGACTATCCATTTAGTGGATTGTGTGGAGCGGGCGTTGCCTTCAAATTGGCCTGGGCGCTCTGCCAACGGCACTCCGGCAGTGTGCGTGTGACCGATCGACTGCGCGAGTTCTTAATGCAGGCACTGGGACTGGCAGCCATCGGCACAGTTGCAGATGTCGTTCCCCTGGTGGATGAGAACCGCATTATCGTTCGCAATGGACTGACCAGCATTCAGAAGTTTCCATCACTTGGACTGCGGAAACTGATGGATATTACTAAGATCAGTGAGAAAAGCGAACTGGGGGCCGAGGATATTGGCTTTACACTCGCTCCTCGCCTGAACGCTGCAGGACGACTTGGCCAAGCACAGCTGGGCGTAGAATTGTTGGTTACGGAGGATGAATCGCGAGCGACAGCCCTGGCGACCTACATTCAGGAGCTGAATGAAAACCGCAATAAACTCGAACGAAGTATCCACTTGGCGGCAACGAAGCAATTGAAGGAGGTGCACTCCCTGGAGGATGATCCAGCCATTGTACTTGCGTCGCCCAATTGGCATCCTGGCGTGATCGGCATCGTGGCGGGAAAACTGGCGGAAAAGCATCATCGCCCTGTTGTGCTGATCGCATTGGACAAACTTGGCACCAAGCCGGGCATGGGGTCGGCTCGTTGTCCAACCGCAGTTAACTTGCACGAAGCCTTCCAGCAATGCGCGGACTTATTGGTCAGCGGGGGAGGCCATGCCGCAGCTGCGGGTTTGAAGATTGAGGAATCCAATGTCGCCGCGTTCCGTGCAGCATTCTTGGAAGCGGTGGCTGAGCAATCCGATAGCGACCCGACGCGACCGACCATTGACTTGGACGCCGAAGCCACTCTCGATCAATTGGACTTGGCGACGGTTACCCAGATCGAGAAACTCTCTCCTTTCGGAATGGGCAACCCACGGCCAATGTTTTGCGCCATGGGGCTGCGAATCGCTGAGGAACCTAAGCTGCTCGGGACCAGCGGCAAACACTTTAGCGTCCAACTGGAACAGTTTGGGCGAACCATGCGGGCTGTTTCCTTTGGCCAAGCAGAAGAGTGGCTGCCCAAGTTGGAGAAAATCGGCGGACCAATTGATATGGTGTTTCGGCCGGTGATCAATGAGTTTCGTGGCTATCGAAAAGTCGAAGTTCACATCGTGGACTGGCGGCCCAGTAGCCAGGAACTAGCGAGCGAAGGTGGCAAGTGCGCAATTCCTGCACCGCATTTCTAAATGTCACAACGGGGAGAAGATTCTTTGACAACAACCGACAGGATCATGCAACAGATCATCAAGCGTGGGCATTCCAGCGATTTGGAGCTGCGATTTGCAGCGATTCCACACATTGACAAGCTAGTCGCTAATGGCACGATGGAATAATGCTCGCCCGTGAAACAATTCCTCCGAAACTCGAATTCAATGAAAGTGTTTGGTATACTAAGCAACAACGCACAAGTTTTCTGATTCTTGAACAACCGTGGCAAACGCCAAAGAGGCTAATGATGCGGAAAAACTTCTGCGTGGCTGCTAAATTATCCCACCACTGCCCGAATTGCCCACCCTGTATGTAACGTAGTCGTTTACGTTCTTCTGGAGACTCAAGGCTCGTTTGCGACTCTTGTACCCAGCTGGTCGCTTTTTCGCGAGTTTACTTGGGCGGCGGCTTATTGCTCCTGTTTTGTTCCACTGGAATATTCATGGATTTCGGTAGATACTATCTGACTTGGGCTGGCAAGACCGCTCTCGATTCCCGCTGCCATATAGCATTGGCACCGGAATAGGACCAATTCCGGCGGCCCTCAGTTTTTTAGAACAATCTGAAGGCTCAGCTTGGGAAAGTAGATTGACTGGAACAAGCTGCTCCCCTTAATCGCCAACAAACAAAAAACCTGCACAATATTGGACACTTCTCGCTGATCACCACCAATTCAACTTGCTCTCCCTCGGGAGAGTCGCGAGTAATGCGAGCGGAGAGGGGGATCTCCCTCCGCGTCGCTGGGACTCCGACCCTCTCGTCCAAAAGTTGCGTCGAGAACGACGTAACTTTCGGTGGGACGGCGAGTTGCGACGAAACGATGGTGGCGCTCAGCGAAAAGTGTCCAAGATTGCCGGTGTATTTCATCTTCCCCCAAACGCTTACAACCACATCAAGAGGCCTCTAGGCATGAATGTACGCACAGTCGCAAGCTGTTTATTGCGAAGCGGTCCCAAGCGAACTAGCGTTCCGTCGGCAGTCAGCTTGGCTCTGATCTTATCCACCACATTGACTGCTCTGGCTGTTGAGCCCGCGGACTGGTACCACTGGCGCGGCCCAGAATGGAATGGAATTTCTCGAGAGAAGAATCTGCCCGAAAAGTGGTCGACTGCTGGCGAAAACGTTTTGTGGTCGAACGATGACGCAGGTACGCGTTGTACGCCAATCATCATGAATAACAAATTGTACGTGGTCGCCCGCTATAAGCCGGAAACCACCGAAGAGGGTGAGCGAGTCATTTGCCTCAACGCCGACACGGGAGAAAAGATCTGGGAAACGGCCCACAACATCTTTCTTTCCGACGCGCCTGCAGAGCGTACTGGTTGGTCCAGCGTAATCGGCGACCCGGAATCAGGGGACATCTATTGGCTCGGTACTGGTAGCGAATTCGTACGTCTGAATGGTGAAACGGGCAAAGTCGAATGGGGGCATTCGATGGGTGAAGAATACGGCATGCTCAGCACCTATGGTGGCAGAACGAATTTCCCAATCGTGTTCGAAGATCTCGTCATCGTGAGTGGCGTGATGACTCAGTGGGGTGCAAACGCCGTCCCTTCCCACCGCTTCGTAGCTTTCGATAAGAACACAGGCGCCGCCGTCTGGTTCAGCAGCACCGACCCGAAGCCCAAGGACACAACGTACAGTTCGCCATTCCTGACTACGTTCGACGGTCAGGCGGCCATCGTGTTCGGTGCAGGTGATGGTAAAGTTCACGCCATGCAACCCCGAACCGGGAAGATCATTTGGTCTTACCTGGCTTCCGGTCGAGGCATCTGGACTTCCCCAGTGGTCGTCGATGGAATTGTCTATTGCGGCTTTCACGAGATGAGTGCCACTGACGCCCGTGTGCGAGGTGGATTGTTTGCCTTTGATGGTAGAAAACAAGGTCAAATCACCGAGGAAGATCTGCTGTGGAAAGTAGACGGCGCGGAGATTGAAAAGGGACAGCCGATCGTCGTCGATGGCCGCGTCTATGTCGTGGACTTGTTCGGCGAATTGCGAATCGTAGACGCCAAGACCGGCGAAAAAGTCAATAAGAAAAAGGTCAAGGTCGGTCGAAAGCCAGGCACCTTGATCTATGGAGATGGCAAACTGTACTGTGTTGAGCTGAAGCAGTTTTCCGTCTTCAAGCCGACGGAGGACGGCGTGGAACTGATCAGCAAGATGAGCCCCAAGGGCGCGGAGGAGTTTAATGCTTCGCTGGTAGTCAATCGAGGCAGAATTTTCGTTACCAGTAGCGAGAAAATCTACTGCATCGGCAACAAGGATGTTGTCCCAGATTCCGATCCGTTGCCAGAGTTGCCTGGAGAAACTCCCAAGAGCGAGGATACCAAGGTTGCTCACATCCAAGTCGCGCCAGTAGAGGCCATGTTGGTTCCTGGCAAATCGAATCGGTACCAGGTGCGAGCTTATAATAAGAATGGGCAATACCTGAAGCTGGTCAAGGCAGAATTCAGTGTGGAAGGGGGCGGTGAGATTACCGCTGATGGGATTTACACTGCACCAGAAACTGATCAGCACACTGCTGTCTTCATAACCGCTACCGCCGAAGGAGTCTCCAGTACCGCGCGTGCCCGAGTCATTCCTCCTCTGCCATGGTCCTTTGACTTTTCCGACAAGCAAGTTCCTTTGACTTGGATTGGCGCGGCCTATAGGCACCAATTCAAGGAAGTGAGTGGCGAAGCGGTATTGGTCAAAATTAGTACCATTCCGCTAGGCACTCGCAGCCAAAGCTGGATGGGCTGGACAACGCTCAGCAACTACACCGTCCAAGCGGACGTTTTTTCAACGGTCAACCCAGACAACGGAGAGCGCGCGGACATGGGGGTCATCAACCAACGCTACACGCTGGATTTGATGGGCAAAGATGAATTGCAAATTCGCTCCTGGGTACCTCGACTGGAAAATCGCTTTGCTGTGACGATTCCTTTTCCCTGGGAAGGAAACACTTGGTACACGCTAAAATTTCAAAGTGAAAACCAAGATGGCAAAGCTATCTTAAGAGGCAAAGCTTGGAAACGCGACGAAGAAGAACCAGCGGAGTGGATGATCGAGGGTGCGGATGCAGTTCCGAATACTTCGGGCAGTCCTGGTTTGTTTGGCAAGTCTGACTTGGCTGAATTCTACATCGACAACGTAAAAGTTTATAAGAATAACTAAGAGGCAAATTGAACTATGCAACGCTCTTTCTTAATAGCAATCGCGATAACCGTTTGCGCGATCAACCATCGCCCCGCGTGTGGGCAATATGATCCGATCGAGGAGGTCAAGAAACGCATCTCCGCATTGGAAGTTGGCAAGCGAGATTGGCCCCAATGGGCTGGGTCATCGCTCCGAAATAACGTAACTGATCAGGAAAATGTCCCCATCGCTTGGGACGTGACGACGGGCGAAAACGTTCTCTGGTCTATGCCGTTGGGCAGCGAGACTTACGGAAACCCGGTGATCGCTAATGGCAAAGTATACGTAGGGACGAACAATGGAGCTGGGTATGTAAAACGCTATCCGGCCGCCGTCGATCTCGGCGTGCTCCTGTGCTTCGATGAAAAGGACGGCTCCTTTCTGTGGCAACACTCCAACGAGAAACTGCCCCAGGGACGTGTTCACGACTGGCCTCAGCAAGGCATCTGTGCCGCTCCCTTAGTAGACGGCGACCGATTGTGGTATGTGTCTAGCCGCGGAGAGGTCGTTTGTTTGGACACGGAAGGGTTTCATGACGGCGAGAATGACGGCACCAAGAATGAAGTGAATGAAAATGAAGACGAAGCGGACGTCGTCTGGACGCTGGATATGATGAAGGAGCTGGCGGTTGCCCAGCACAACATGTGCAGTTGCTCAGTGACCTGTTCTGGAGACCTGCTATTTGTGAACACATCCAATGGAGTGGACGAAGGCCATATCAACTTGCCTTCCGAAAAGGCGCCGAGTTTTCTATGCATCAATCGCAATTCTGGAGAATTGATTTGGTCAGACAATACGCCTGGCGGAAACGTATTGCATGGACAATGGTCGTCGCCTGCCTGCGCTGAGCTGGGTGGCGTCAATCAAGTTTTGTTCGGCAGCGGGGACGGTTGGCTATACAGCTTTGACGCTGCAGGTGAAAACGGCAAATCGAAATTGCTGTGGAAATTCGACTGCAATCCCAAAGATTCCATTTACAACCTGACTGGAGCTGCCACACGCAATCATATTATCGCTACGCCTGTCATCTACGACGGACTAGTGTACGTTGCTGTCGGTGAAGATCCCGAGCACGGTGAAGGCGGCGGACATTTGTGGTGCATCGATCCCACTAAGCGCGGCGACGTAAGCCCAACTTTGGTTTACAACTTGAAGAACCCAGACCAACCGATTGCCCATAAGCGGTTGCAAGCCTTGGTCGCCAAAGATGGTGATATTGAACGTGATAATCCAAACTCAGCCGCAGTCTGGCACTACATAGGCGAAGATCCGGAGGAATTTGAAACTACCATGCACCGTACCTGTGGTACCGTTGCGATCAAGGATGACCTGCTGTTCGTCGCCGACTTCAGCGGCGTCTTCCATTGCTTGGACGCCAAGACTGGCAAAGCTCATTGGACATACGATATGTTCGACGCCTCGTGGGCCTCGCCCTTGATTGTACAGGACCGCGTTTACATTAGCGACGAGAGTGGCGAAGTCAGCATTTTCAAGCTTTCCAAGGAGATGGAAATGATCGCCGAGTTGAGCATGGAAAGTGCCGTGTACACGACTCCAGTGGCCGCCAACAGTCGGCTTTACATTTCCAACCGCAATCGCGTTTACGCAATCGAAGAAGGTGCTAGCAGCGAAGTTTCAGATGAGTAGCCAAGAGTGGCCCTTGTCCTAGTTTCAAGAATTGGAAATTCAGTTCCACATAATCCTTCCGCAAAATTATCCGCTGTGCGCTAGCACGCGGTTTTTGACGGAACCGCACGCGAGGCAGATGTGGTATAGGAATTCCTTTCGTGTCACAGCGCCTTGGTTTCGCCGACAACTAACCTTCCAGTTGGGAAGGTTAGTTCAACCGGCAGTAGCCGGAATAGGGCAACTCTTTCCCACTATCCGTTCAACTTGTTCATCTCCCGCTGCTCGTATCAATAATTAATACGCGAGACGCCACCACCATCAACGGTTGGTTAGCCTTCTGTTAAGGCCCTGGGGAAAAATAAGTTGGGCATTCTTCATCTGCCTCTCCCAACCCCAGGTTAGTTAACAGCGCCGCGCAGCAAAAAGCATGG
>JAGQPR010000372.1 GCA_020426625.1 Planctomycetales bacterium | reverse complement strand
CAAGAATTGGAAATTCAGTTCCACATAATCCTTCCGCAATATTAGCCGCTGTGCGCTAGCACGCGGTTTTTTGACGGAACCGCACGCAATCGCGCTAGAGGCTGATGTGGCATCGGAATTACGATTTGTGGAACTAGTCTTTGGTTTTCATCTCTGCCTTCCGTGAGCCATCGCTCACGGCTACATGCTTACACGGCTTCGCCGCTAAAGACATGGGAAAAAATTGGCGGTTCCCATCTGCCTTCTTTTTCGGACAACTTTTCAATCCGTTGAAGACATTCCAAAAGTCATTGGGCTGCGGTTGGATTCTCAACAACCGCTCGCCCTAGCAATACTGCTCCTCCCACACCCTCAGCTGGTCCAGCAATTGTTCATCAGGGGCGATTTCACCCATTCGCTGACGAGAGCGAAACTCCAAGTCGAGCGCTTCCAGCTCGCTCTCAGCTTCCAGTAGGGCTCCCTCCTTCATCCGATCCAGAAAAAGCGTGCCGTTTAGGTGATCGGTTTCATGCTGGACGACGCGCGCTTCGAATCCTGTCAGATCTTGGTCGATTTCTTGTCCCGACAGATCAAAGGCATTCAGGCGTATGGTCTTTGCGCGAACGACATTGCCGTGAATGTTAGGCAAACTCAAGCACCCTTCTTCCGCTTCTTCGTTGCTGCGCGGTCGAGAGATAACCGGGTTAATGACGACTTTTTCAATACCTTCCCCCTGTTGACCGGAAGCATTCATGACAAACATTCGCAAGGGTAAGTTGACTTGCGTTGCCGCCAATCCCACACCGCGGTGGGCATACATCAATTCAAACATACGAGCCACGATAGCACGCAACTTGGCATCGACCTTGACGATCGGCTTAGCTGTGACTCGCAACGTGGGATGCGGAAAAGTGATGATGGTCAGGTCTTGGACGTTGTCGAGATTCATTGAGTAAGGCTGGCAGATAAAAGCGTAGGAAACAAACCGGCGTAGATGTTTTACCTAGGGAGGTAGATAGGGTCAAACAGGTTTTCAATGCCAATGCGTGGGCAGCGTCCGGTGGTCATGCTTTCCACGTGGCAGTTGAGCGTCCCGGCGTTAACCTAACGAAACGCGTTGGGCTTGCTGGTGACCGATCCGCAGCTGTTCGATTGTTTCGATATCCTGCGCATCCAAAGTCCACTCAGCGGCACCCACAATTTGCTCGACCTGGGCCGCGTTTCTGCCCCCAACAATGGCTGACGTAACTTCCGGTCGGCGCAGTACCCAGGCAATCGCCAATTCCGCTAGCGATCTTCCCTGCTTTTCCGCTATTGGCCTCAAGCAATCCACCAAGCCAAGGTGAGCCTCGATCAATGGTGATTGAAAATGCACATCACGGCTGCGGTGATCTTTTGCGGACAAAGCCTGAGCGCGTTCCAAACTGAATTTTCCGGTCAACAAACCTTTGTACATGGGACTATAGCAAACCACGCCAATATGGTTCGCCGCACAATAGGGCAATACCTCCTTTTCGACGCCAGGTACTATCAAGCTGTAGGGAGGCTGCAGCGACGCAACTGGATGAATCGCCTGCAAGCGGGCCAGCTGGGCAGCATTATGGTTCGACACGCCGATTTCGCGAACTTTGCCTTGCTGCTTTAGTTCAACCAGAGTCGCCCAAGCTTCCTCGATATCCTCGTCGGGCTCAGGCCAGTGAATTTGATACAGGTCGATGCAATCGATTCCCAAACGTTGCAAGCTCGCTTCGCACTCGGCGATGATGCTCGCGCGTTTTATGATTTTGTCTATCGTATCCGGTCCGCGCATAACGCGACCGCACTTGGTCGCCACGATCGGTCGACGACTGGAACCCAGCTGGACCAGCGCCTTGCCGACAATCTGTTCGGAGATACCTCCGCCGTAGACTGCGGCGGTATCGATCCAATTAATCCCATGGTCAACGGCTGCTACGATCGCATCGATGGAGTCTTGCTCATTCTGGTCACCCCAACCGAATTTCCAATCGCCACCTCCAATAGCCCAGGACCCAAATCCGATTGTCGTTAACTCTAGTGAGCTATTGCCCAGTTGTCGTTTTTGCATTTTCTTGCCTTGTGGATTCAAGTACTACTGATAGGAAATCCGAGTGTACGATCGACAGATTACACGATCTTACGATCTGCTCGAATCTGCACTGGTAAGCCGAACGTCTCTTCGAACAGGCTAACATTCTGGCGAAGGGCTAGCTGTTCTAGCGACACGTCTTCAACACCGCCGGCAATCATCACTATTCGTTTGCCGTCGACGCGGCATTGAACGCTGCTGATTCGCTGACTTCTCGAATCATCCAGCGCAATTGCCAGGCGGAGGATAGCAGCCAGTTTAGAGACCGCCACTCGATCATTGCGGTCGAGTGTCGAGTAGCCTTCATGCTGAGGCATAGGACTACTGCGACGATGATATCGCACAACAAGGGCAACCAACAACACATCGCGTCGGCTGATGCCGAATAACTCGCTGTGCCTGATCAGGTACATAGCGTGTTTATGGTGACCACGCACGTCAATGTACAGCCCGATTTCGTGCAACAGAGCCGCCAAGTACAAAATCAATTCGAGCCGCGGATCCAATTGATGTTCGCGCTGAAGTTCAGCAAACAAATTTCGACTGAGTGTGGCAACATGCCTGGCGTGCTTTTCATCGAAATCGAAGCGTCGTCCCAAGCCGATCGCGGAACGAATAATCTGGCTACGAAAATTGGCCGTCCAGAAATCCCGCGTGGCTAAATCTTGTAACATCCCATCCCGCAGATTTGTATCCGATACGGCAATCTTGGTTTGTTCGAAACCACGAGCAATCAACACGTAACACAGCAGTGCCGGTGCGACAGTTTCTGCATCTTGGAAACTGATGCCATATCGATGCACCGCTTCGTCCTCATTCATCCGCAACATCTCGCGTGTGAATGCATTTAGTCGTTCGACTGGCAAATACTCGAGACTGTCAGGTTCCCATCCATCAATCAATTCTTTCGCTGCAAACCGCACATCACCGCCGATTGCAATCATTTCTAGCGGCGTATCACTGGGCACATGCTCGCGAATCTGCGCTACGACCCGCAGGATCTGGCTTTCCAAAATGGCCCGTTGCTTGGCGACGGGAGCGTCAAATTTCTCCAACGTTTCCAACAGCCGGAGTGAGCCAAGTCGATAAGTGTGGGAGAACAGCACATTTCCCGATTGAACCACGAGCAACTCTGTATTGCCACCTCCAACCTCGACCACGACCGACTTGCTGGACGCCAGCTTGGGATCGGCCTGCAACAGCGGTTGAATGCCCATGTAGGTGATACGGTTGACTTCGGCCTCATCCAACGGTTCGACTTCCAAGCCGGTCGCGATGTACACCCGGTCCATGAAAGCCAGCCGATTCATCGCCTCGCGGACGGCGCTAGTAGCAATTACACGAATTTGATCCGGCGCCGTAATTCCGTATTCAACCAACAGACGCTTGTAGCTCTTGAGAATATGCACGCATTGCTCAATAGACGTCTTGCGTATCCTGCGCTGCGTGAAAGTGTCTTTGCCAAGAGTGATGGCTTGAGACAGGTTTTCCAGTGCGTGTACGACACCAGAACGATTGATTTCCGCGATGGACATGCGGATGCTCGTAGCCCCAATATCGATAACGGCAACCAGCCGTTTTTCGCCATTGTCAGTCGTGCTTGGGGAGGGGGCCATGAATCAAAAACAATAAAAAATGTAGACACTTCTCGCTGATCGCCTCTTGGCAAACCAATGACTCCCAGGCTCGCCTGGGAAAGCACTGCCGTCGAGGCACCGCCTCGCCAATTTTGTCGATCCACCCATCGCGGCTGACGGAAACTGCAGGCAGTCTGCAAAACACTGGGTGCCCAGGCGGAGCCTGGGCACCAGATAACGGCGATCAGCGAGAAGTGTCAAAAAATACGTGAATAGTCGGCGTTTCCAAAACCAATCGTCTCCGAGAGGTCATTCTAACCGTGTCTGAGTTTGTCGTCACGTGACTTGTGGCAAGAATCAGCTCTACAGTGCCAACGACTATGATGCCTTCAACCAGCTGCGCAGTGCAGGTTCGAATTGTGTCACTGATGTAAACAAATGTGTGGACCAACCGCGGCGACTGGCTGCTTCCACGTTTTCGGGGCGGTCGTCCGTAAAAAAGACGCGTGGGCCAGAACAGTCTGCCATTGCCTCGGCTGCATGATAGATTCCGTCCTCAGGTTTCATGCTCTGCACTTCAAAGCTGAGAATTTGGCCTACAAACCAGCCATCCATGACCGGCCATTGGCGGGCCGCAATCCATTGCCAATGCGCTTCGCATGTGTTTGATAGCACCGCCATGTCAATTTTGTGTCGTTTCAACAATTCCAACATCGGCAAGATCGCTAGATTGGGTTGAAATATGGCACTGATCGCATCCAAAATTTGCTGCACCGGCAATTGCGTTTGCAACATCGCGTTGATTTCTTCTGCGAATTGACAACTGCTGATCGCGCCATGTTCGTAGCGATCTTGTAGGCCTGAGTCAAACAATGCGGACCTGACCGGTGCCTCGGGTTGCCCTGAGAGTCTTGCCAGCTGGGAAACCGCGATCTGATGATCGAAATGAACCAAGACATTTCCTAAGTCGAAAAATACAAACCGTTCACGCATCGTCAGCTTGCTTTCAATTCATCAGGAACTGGCAGATGAGCACCAACACAGAAGTTTTCCCGCATCATTAGTCGCTTTGGCGTTAGCCACGGTTGTTCAAGTATCAGAAAACTTGTGCATTGGTGCTTACTGGACCCGGCATCGTGGCGTACATGACATACGCAACGCCATTTGATCTGCTGCCAAACCCTACTTGCTTAAGTCGCGAATAACGATGTTGCGGTACCAGGCTTCGGTCGGCGGGCCGGAGTGAATCTGCAATGCGATGACACCTGCTGCCGCGATGGCAGCATCTTCCTCCCGGTAATCGACAGTCAGGTGGTCGTTCAGGAACAATTGAATGCGGTTACCCACTGCCTTGATACGCAGCGTATTCCACTCACCGACCTTGACCCACTCAGGCAGTTTGTCGGCCGGTCCTTCAGCCAACATCTTGCGTCTTCTCGATTCATCGTACAGTGCGCCCCACACCGGCCGATCCCAAGCTGCACCAACATCGCACTGATATCCGCTTACTTCGGTGTCGTCAGGCACGCGTTCGGAACGAAACTGTATGCCTGCATTGTTGCCCTCGCCTTTCAAACGTACTTCGGCGGACATTTCAAAATCACTAAATCTCTTGGTCGTACACAGGAACTCGTTGTGTGGAATCTTCTCCTGGAGACTGCCTGCGACGATGCACTTGTCCTCAACTCGAAAGTACTTCATATTCCCTTCCCAACCTTCGAGCGTCTTGCCGTCAAACAAGGGAGTGAACGTCGCCTTGGCTGGCGTTTCCTCATCGACAGCCCCAGCATATTGCAGCGTGAGCATGGTTGCGCAAACCAGTGACCAGACGTATGCTCGATTCATAATCGTGAGCCTTTTCTTAAGGAAAGTTGTCTCAACCCCAAACCAGTCGCTACTGGCTCATTGCTATACCCAACAAGCTACCAAGCGACAACCGTTTACCGCGATTTCGGCAGACTTGTTCAGCGTTAGCGTCCTACACACTCTCGCGAAGCAAGCTTAGACTAAGGCTCTTCAAACCGCAAAGGGTTGCCCAACTCCGCACGCGAAACAGTCACTTCTTGCTGCAACACTCGCCTCGCCGAAGCACATGTCCATACGGGATTGAATCTATGACTCAAAGCCTAAATCGCTACAGTAGCCGCGTAACCCTTCCCAAAAGCCAGGGAGCATCGCAAGCGATGCTCTACGCCACGGGGCTCAAACCCGAGGACATGCATAAGGCACAAGTTGGAATCGGCAGCGTTTGGTACGAGGGCAATTCGTGCAATATGCATTTGAACAAGCTTGCTGACGCCGTAAAGGATGGTGTCAGTCAGGTCGGTCTGGTCGGCATGCGGTTCAATACAGTCGGCGTCAGCGACGGTATCTCAATGGGTACCGAGGGAATGAGTTTCTCCTTGCAATCGAGAGATCTGATCGCCGATTCGATGGAGACCATTATGGGGGGGCAGTGGTACGACGCGCTGATTGCCATCCCAGGCTGCGACAAGAATATGCCGGGTTGTGTTATGGCCATGGGTCGTCTCAATCGCCCCTCCCTGATGGTTTACGGAGGTACGATTCGGCCCGGAAAATGGAATGGGCGGTCGCTGGACATCGTGTCTGCGTTTCAATGCTACGGACAGTATCTCGCTGGCGAGATTTCCGACGAAGAGCGCGAGGAAATCGTGCGACGATCATGCCCAGGCGCTGGTGCCTGTGGCGGGATGTACACAGCCAACACGATGGCCTCCGCAATCGAAGCACTCGGGATGAGCTTGCCCTACAGCGGTTCAATTCCTGCTGAGGACCCAGCAAAAATCGACGAGTGTCGCCGTGCGGGCGAGGCGATACTGCACTTGCTGGAACAGGATATCAAACCTTCCGACATTATGACGCGGGAGGCTTTTGAGAATGCCATCGTGGTAGTGGTTGCCCTTGGCGGCTCGACCAACGCCGTCCTACACCTGATCGCCATGGCGCGAAGCGTCGGTGTCGAACTGACGATCGACGATTTCCAAGCGGTAAGTGACCGCGTGCCGTATATCGCTGACCTGAAACCTAGCGGCAAGTTCGTTCAGGAGGATTTGCATTCCGTCGGCGGCACACCAGCTGTGATGAAGTATTTGCTGGAAAAGGGCTTTATGACCGGTGAGTGCCTGACGGTTACCGGAAAAACGCTAGCCGAGAACCTCGATTCAGTACCTGGGTTGCAACCTGGCCAGACGATAGTACAACCCGTGGAAAAGCCGATCAAGGCCACGGGGCACTTGCAGATTCTGCGCGGCAATCTTGCCCCCGATGGCGCAGTTGCCAAAATAACTGGCAAGGAGGGTTTGCGATTCTCAGGTCCAGCAAGATGCTTTGACAGCGAAGAACTCATGCTGAAGGCGCTGGAGGAAAAACAGATCGCCAAGGGTGACGTGATCATTATCCGCTATGAGGGCCCCACCGGTGGTCCTGGCATGCCAGAGATGCTGACACCGACATCGGCGATCATGGGAGCTGGACTGGGAAGCGATGTCGCCTTGCTGACTGACGGAAGATTTTCAGGAGGCTCGCACGGCTTTATCGTGGGGCATGTAACGCCCGAAGCTCAATTGGGCGGTCCTATCGCTCTCGTGAAAGATGGTGACATCGTCACGCTGGACGCCGAAGCCAATTTGCTCGAAGTGAGTGTTTCTGACAGCGAGCTACAAGCTCGCCGACAGCAGTGGGTCGCTCCGCCTTTGAAAGCCACCAAAGGAACCCTCTATAAGTACATTAAGAACGTCAAGAGCGCTTCCGAAGGCTGCGTCACAGACGAGTGACCCAAGATGCGAAACTGATACGCTTGCATGTCAACTTGATGAATCAACTTGCGAGTCTAGGCAGGCTTTTCGCGTGAGCACTGTTTTATCGAATTGCTCTGCTGTGTCTTTTGTGTTCTTTAGTTTGCGTATTGAATCAGTAATACGCGGCAACTTTGCGGTGTTGGCAGGATCTGCGCGGGTGAAACCAAATTGCAATTTGTCTATCCCGCAAAGAGCAGTTTTCCTGGCACGCTGTTTGCCCTCTACATTTCCTTGCCGTTAGCGCCGAGCGTTTTGCAGGTCTTCATTGAAGTTCGTGCAATACGTACTCGCGCAAGACCCAGCGTTGGGTACGGATTCTTCCAGCTTTTATTGGAGACACGGATATGAGAGCAGTTTTAAGATCATTGACTCTACCAGCTTTGGCTTTTGCATCGCTTGTTTTTCTGAACAGCCAAACCGCCAAAGCTCAGTTTGGCATCGGCATTAGTTTTGGCAGCGGTTACAACAACTACAACTATGGAGGAGGCGGCCATCACCATCACGGCGGACACCACCACAGCTCCAATCTATCTCACCACTACTATTCGCCGTATAGCTCGTCATCGTACTATCCAGGGCGCGTTTACACGTCGTCTAGTTACGGCTTCCCCAGCGCGCGTTCGAGCTATTACCGCGGACAAGTAGCTAATCCTTACGTCGGTGGTTACGGAGGTCTGGGGTATCCCATCGCAGTACCATCGTACGGTTATCCACGCTGCAGGTAGTTTTTTAAGTTAGTACCACCGGC
>JAGQPR010000371.1 GCA_020426625.1 Planctomycetales bacterium | reverse complement strand
CAAAGATCCTGGTAGTGGATCTTGCCAAAGATCCTGGTAGCCGATCTTGCCAAAGATCCTGGTAGTCGATCTTGCCAAAGATCCTGGTAGTGGATCTTGCCAAAGATCCTGGTAGTGGACCTTGCCAAAGATCCTGGTAGTGGACCTTGCCAAAGATCCTGGTAGTGGAGGTTTAACAACCTTCACTACGAAAGACTCATCACTTATTGACCTCGCGATACTTAGCCATCGCCAGACATTTGCATTACTGCATCATTGAACGCCACTCAAGATCTTGTCGAACTCGGCAATGCCGCAAGGATAAAACCCGTGAGGCAAGGGAACTTGCTCGGCCAGCAGTCTCTCCAGGCAGGCTGCTTGATCTCGCTTTTCCCATCGACAGTGCACCACAGTGTGCAAGGGCGATTGAAAGTAGCCGCCTGCCGGGGCGAGTGAAGCGCCGCGGTTGAGCAGGAAATCGACCATTTCGGCATTACCAAAACACAGCGCCCAGGTCAGCGGCCGAGCTTCCATCCAACCAACCGCATCAATCGGCCAACCTTGCTCAATCATCAAACGAACGCCTGACCAGTTTTCCATCTGTGCAACATGCGCCACTAGGTTACGTTCAAACACATCGAGCTCCCGATGCAAATTTGGATGCTCGTCAAGCAACGCCTGGGCCAGCTGGTGATCGCCAGCGGCGGCTGCGACCATCCAGTCCTCCTTGGTCGAACGCTTTGAAGCGATGCCTCCGTGAGCTCGAAGCAATTTGGCTGTTTCTGTAGAGCCGAGAGCGAGTGCGTAGTCGAGCGGCGTGTTGCCTTTCCGACCTATAAAGGCCGCGTGACCAGATTGTGTCCGCGCGTTGGGGTCGGCGCCCGCATCGAGTAGAGCTTGAATCACACCAAGTCTTGCACCGCGTTTGACCGCCCAATGCAACGAAGTTTCCTGGGCTGAGGGATGCAGCGCATTGGGTTCTGCACCCATTTCTAGAAACCAAAACACGGCTTCAGGCCAACGCATGTCCAGGGCATGCTTGACACAGTAAGAAATGTCTTTGGCGTGGAGCCCATGGTCGCCCAAGGCAATCAGCAAGTCTAAATTCCATTTCTCGCACGCGTGATATAGCGACTCGTTGTCGTTTGGATCGGCACCCGCCTCTAGCAGCAAGCGAGCTCCCGCGGCACTGTTGGCCTCGACTGTACCGTAAAGCGCAGACTCAGCTTGATTATACCGCGCGTTGTGCCAACTAGAATTCGGATCCGCTCCATGGTCCAACAACAGACGCAGCACCTTCAACAGGCCTGCACTGCGACTGGGCCAGAAACATGACCAAGCGGCATAGAGCAGGGGAGGCCAATCCTTGACACCACCTTTGGCGACGGCAATTCGCGGATCCTGCTCCAGCAAATCGGCGACCCTGACATCATCGCCGTATGCAGCTGCCGCATGAATGGAGTCTTGCGAAACCAGTGGAAATTCTTTCACCAGAAACTCAGCGCGAGCCCTATCCCCCCAGTGCCAAGCTGACTCCAAGAACTGGTCAGCTTTTTCTCGTAAACTCTTGCCCACTTGTTCGACGTGCATTTTCAATTTCGGCCACGATTCAAATCCGTACTCGCGAGCCACCGTATGCTGAGCCGAGGCGAGAGTGTAGCTGGAAAGGGCAGTGAAATGCTGAGCTGCCATGCGTCCACAGGCTGCTGGTTCACCAGTCTTGGCGTCCTTAAGCAAGGACTTGGCTTGTCGCTTCAAATGCTCTAGATCTGGACCTGGCGGAAGTTTGTGAGTCGACATGGTCGACCTCCTTTCTCGTTTGCCCTGATTGGCAATTAACCTGTGTCCGCTTAACAGGCAAGAAAGAAGGCAATGACCTACACCTTTAGAAACAGATGAACTTAGGTTCTTTCCGCGGACTGGAGGCGATCTGAATTCGCCCAGCGATATCGTAGTAACACCGAGCCGCAAAAGCTAGGCATTGTCCTTAAAGTAGGTTCCGTTTGCCGAGCGGAATCACATGTTTGGCTGACGCCACCATTCTCGCCTGGGCCATCCGGCGGATAGCACGCACTCGAAGTCGTGGGACAAAGCCCAGCCTAGTGGTTTGGGACAGCTAAAAATTAGGATTGGTCCGTAGTGGGATTCGCCAGAATTCCCCGATTGAGAGGAATTCTGGCGAAACCCACTACCCTAAAATTAGGCTGTAACAGACCACTAGGAGCGCCGACGATAGAAAACGCCCAAAGCCAAGCTACCAACCAGCACCAGTGAAGAAGATGGCTCAGGTACGGCTACAACTTGCCCGCGAGCGGTCAAAGTACCACTGATGTTCAGATTCTGACCGACAACATCTTCGTCGTCATTGATTTGCATCGAAAAAACGATGTCAAATACGCCACCGTTGAGTGTCGAAGTGAGCGTTCCCGTTCCAAATCCTTCGATATCCGTTCCCGCCAGATTGACCGTCGGAGCTGCTCCTGGCGTTACTGTTCCTCCGGTCAGTGCAACGAAGTGTCTGGTCGCATCAAAGTTATTCCCCACCAGTAAAGTTGCTGGCAAGGTAGTGTCACCCGTGCCAACTCCACCAACACCGGTCGTGAGCCCAACCCCGGTGATCGTCATCGACCAATCAGTCGTTGAGACCAAACCACCGTCTAGCTCCAAAGATGTAACTACTCCAGTAGTCGTATCCATATCCAGACGTGCAATCAAAGTACCGCTGACGTCGGTCGTCGTTGCGCCATCCAACAGAGTCAGTGCCAGTCGATTGACCGCCGCTGTAGGAGTATCAAACGTTAACGTTGTTGTTACCAGCGCCGCATTTGCCAGCGGTTGTAGACAAACCGCCAAAGACACAGCCAGGACCGCCGTCAAGATTCTCATTTCTAATCTCCATGTTGCATGACCTAATAGTTGACACTGTATTCTCACGATCGCTACAAATCAACTAATTAACCCAAACCATCTATTCTGACGCTGCGTGGTAGTTGCTGTGGTGGGTGGTTTCTGTTGCAAGGGGGGGGGCGGAAGCTGACGCCTAGTCAGTGGCTGACACAGGCTTGGAAAACGTAATTCAAGCCAAGCAATCAACTCACAAGAAGAGTAACCTTTCTTTCCTCTGTGGCCTGGTCGCAAACAAGCCGTGAGCTGCATTCGTAGCTCGACTCAGTTGAAGCTCGTTTCGAGAGAAAAATGAAGGATTGAATCTGAGTAGAAAAAAAGACACTTCTCACAAATCGCCACCATGGGATGGTCGGGTCCCCAGCGACGGTGGCGTTCAGTGAGAAGTGTTCGAAGTGTTCTAAAAAAAGCGTCTTTGCGCGCGTACCCGACTTTCCACGCTTACCAAGTCCTGCGAGTCCCGTCGCGCAAAGACACTGAGCGATACCTGGTTGCCTTAGAACAAGGCAACTTCGGCGTTATCGAAAAACACTCTTACTGATCATGTCAGAAAGGAGGGGCAAATCTTCTTCGAGTAAACTCTCGAAAGCGGAATCTTTCGCCGCAAGATCGTCCCGATCAATCTGGTTTTGATAGTTGATGACGAGCAACGCATCAACAGCTGTAATCCAATCGTTTCCGTCGACGTCCAGCATCAGGATTGAAGCTGGCATGTCTTCTTCATCGTGATCGCTGTTCAAAATCAACAAAACGTCCAACGGAGCAATTACGCCATCATCATCCGTATCAAGTGGATTTGCAATATTGTGCCAATTCGGGACGCCTGCGGATAAAGTTGGCAGCAACGAGCCGGTTGCCGGTTGCATGGCTAATCCCTGTGGATTTCTGTTCTGTGGCTGCAGCCTGAGCTCGTTGCTGGCCAGCAGACTGCCACTAGTTTGCCCCGCTCCAGCTTGGTAGAGAAAAAGACTGTCGCTGTTACGATCGACAATCCAAATGTCGTCCATGTTTACTGGATCCAATGAAATTCCCGAAGGGTTCGCATTTCTGGGGTCGATTTGCCAGCTACCCTCAAGAATGCCATCCAGGCTGTAGCGAAAAACGGAGTCGCTCGCAGAAGTGTTGTTCACAACCCACAGATGGGAACCATCCGTCGTCAGTCCGTAGGGGTTTCGGTTGCCCCGTGCGAGTGAAAAATCGGATGTGGACTCACTCGCGCCGGAAAATCTCAGGGCTCCGTCTTCGAAATAGCTGACTCGGTCTTCGCCTCGATCTACAATCCAAAGGTCATTGCCAAAGACTGCAATGCCCTCCGGCTTGTCAACTCCCTCCAGTGACCAGGAGCCAAGTAGACCGCCATCAGCATCATAGATGAAGACTTCCCCCTTTTGATCAACAATCCATGACCGACTTGCATCGGAGTTCGAAGCAATACCACGCGGTTTCTCTTCTTCAGGGTCCAATCGGCTAGTTCCCAACGGGGTTCCAGACACATCGTATTGATACGTCTGGCGTCTTGATTGGTCGACGACTAAGAAGTGGCTTTCCCCGGATGAGCTATCGTTGTCGACTTCCGATGCCAGCACATCGACGGACGTTAACCCCAAAGCGGAGACTGTTATCGTGGCCGAACCATCTATAGTATCGCCATCTTCGGCAGCCACTACGGTAACGGCTTGCGGAATATCCCAGTTGTCCGTCGTGAATAGAAGTGCGTCTTCGGCGACTGTAATATCACTGTCCCCGGATGTGCGGGACACTGCGACTGTTATCGGCGCCACTGGTGGCGCCGCCAATTGGACACTAAAGTCCTGGCTGCCGCCTTCAGCGACTGTCAGGCTGCGGGAACTGAGGATGAAATCGGCCACTCGTTGATTGCCAAAGTTGCTTTCGAAACTAATGATTCCATCGTCGCATTCCTCGAATTCGTATCCGTCTCCTACGATAGGCGTTCCCAAGACGACAGGAATCGAACCAAGTACAACGTCGGTGCCTTCGCGGACGAATTGCAAGTCAAATCGGTGAGGTCGACCATCGCCGGTAAATGTAACGTCAAATGTGGCGGTGTCACCAGCGCCCAAGCCGGTCAAAACATCTGGCGTGAAAGCAATATGGACGCGCGGATCTGAGGCTCGTAGGGTAACGTTTACGTTTACAGCGGTAACCGCTCCCTCGATTGCCGCGACGATGCCGTCTGAAATATTGAAGACGAGCGGATCACCACCAGAACCGATTTTGAAATAAAACGGGTCGCCAGGCGCAATGTCGTCGGCAGTCCCATTAGCGATTGTGTTGGTCGTTCGATTGATGGCGCCTGTCAAGCTGGCTAGCGATTCGAGACCTATTCTAGGATCAGAAGAAGCTGCATCCGTTGTGCCCAGACCAATCACCAAAGCCCCCAGAGCATTTAGGCCGGTCACTGTCTCTTGGATGCCAGCCCCGTTGTTGAAAGGCGTGGTTCCCCTGCCGTTGTGTGTGATTGAAGAAGTCGGCAATGTTAGGCCATCGATGCCAGTGATCGAAGATTCACCTTTGGGCTGGTAAGCGAAACCAGTATCCGTTGCGGTAATAATGATTGGTAGCGCTCCCGAACGAAATCCGGCGCCACCGATAGTGCCGGATGGAGCCAGGACATTGTTGCCTATATCAGGCACGAATGAGGCAAAGGCGGGCACATCTCCGCTATTTCCAGGAGTGACCTGAGTCGATGCCAGTCCCGCGGCACCGCTGTCCAACAGTGAGCCATTGTCGTTGCCATCGAAACCAGCACCTGTCACCATTTGGTAGAGAGCTTCGATCACTGTTTCTGGGCGATCGCCGCCATAACCTGGCGCTTCTCGGTCAAGAGCGGCTTGGATCGAAGCGAGCACTTCGGCGTCGGTATAGCCAGTCGCACTGGAGGAAATCACGGGCTGATTCAAGACGAACGGTCTTCCTGTCGTGTACTCAGCTGCGAATCCCCCGTACTCCTCCAGCCGGCCAACGCCGAAACCTAAATCAATTCCCGGCAAACGCGTTTGCAATTCACTGATGATATTTGGAAATGCAGCGCGAACGATGGGACTGTTGAAACGAAAACTGCCGGTGTCATCAAACAGCAGGAACACGTCCACCATGTCCGTCAGTGCGCCCGTGGTGGGTAATGTCAGGCTAACGCTTTGAGTCAGCGTTTCACCTTGAGCCAACGAAGCCTGGATAAGCGACGGGCTGACATTGCCCACGACAGGATTGCTACTTCCCTCCGGCCACAGAATGCCACCCAGCGTTGCTGGGAAAGTCTGTACAAATCCCAAGGGGACAACTTCGCGAACGACGTAGGCTCCGCTCGCTAGCCCCAGGAATTCGTAGGAACCGTCTGCCGCCGTCGTCGTCCAGGGCTCGACGTCGGCATCAAAAATATTGTCGCGATTCAGGTCAAGGAAGATGGTGACGCCGTTCAAACCTGGTTCACCCGAATCATGGGCCCCATTGCCATTGATATCTTCGAACTTGACGCCATGAATTTCACTGGCCCGATACCGGTCAGCGCTGTCGATATCCCGGCGAGCATCGGTAGGCCCCAAGGATACGCTCTTGACACGCTCACTGGTTGGCGTCGCACTGAGAACGTCGGGTAGGACTTGTCGGACGACATAGGTTCCGCCAGCCAGTTTCTCGAACAAGTACGTTCCCGCCTCGTCAACGTCAGGAGTGTAAAATAAGTCTTGGCTAGTGACGGTGCTAGGCTCGTCCTCATCGAGAAATCCATCGTCGTTCAGGTCTAGAAATACGGTGATGTTGGGCAGGCCTTCTTCCGACGCATCGCGAGCGCCGTTCTGGTTGCGATCAGCAAAGATGACTCCACCAATTGCGGCATCGGTGCGCTGTTGATTGCCAAAGTTTACACCACTGCGCGTTCCTGAATTTGGGGCTGTTACAGTTTGGAATCCGCTAGCAGGCGACGTTGGGCGGAAGTCCAGCTGTTGAACTTCCGCGATGCGGACGGCTCCTGGTTCCAGGCCAAAGATCTGATAGCTGCCGCTGGCAGAGGACGTGGTTACAGGCTCGCCCACGTCCAACGCATTGTTCGTGTTCAAGTCGGCGAATACCTGCCAGCCGGACAAACCGGGTTCACCAGTGTCACGTACTCCATCACCGTCCAAGTCATTCCAAACGATGCCACTGACGCTGGAGACTTCGACTGGAGAGTTTGCAAAGTCGGGGCCGATAAAAACTTCGCCTTCAACAACTTCAGCTGTGTAGTTTTCGTCGTATCCTGGCGATGGTTCCCAACCAAGCGGCAAGACTTGTTGTACTTCGTAGCTAATCGAATCACCGCTACCTCCGCCTAGCAGACCGGAAAAAGTATAGTTGCCCTCGCCGTCCGTAATTTCAAAAGGTTCGTCAGGGTCAAGGAGGTTGTCGCCGTTAAGATCAATAAACACCTGCCAACCAAATATGCCTGTGTCGGTGCTGTCCTTGACTCCGTCCGCGTTCAAATCTCGCCAAACGTTGCCCGTGATAGCTCCCGTTCCGCCAGTACCGCTGTTCAAGAAATCCACGTGCCGATCCTGCCCGTCGGCCAGCGTGATGTCCGTGAAACCCGAAGCTGGATTGGTCGGAGTCCATCCGCTGCGCACAACTTCAGCTACCCGATGATTACCTGCATCCAATCCACGAAACTGATAATGGCCATCGGCGTCGGTCAGCCCGCTGGTCTCGCCGTCATCCAATGTCCCGTTCAAATTGTCATCGAGGAACACGGTCCAGCTCGCTAGACCACGTTCACCTTGATCGCGAATGCCATCGGCGTTTAGATCCTGGTAGATCGTGCCGCTGATGTCGCCAGCCAGCAACTGCCTCAGCTCTAGGGATTCTATGCGCAGTGGTCTTCGAGGGGGGCGGCGTTTGTTTCGCAGGGACCGACGATCGGACAGTTTCATAGTGAATTCGCTTTGATTAGAAAAAGTGATTGGGCTGGGATAGAGGAAGAAGCTAAATCCGAATGCTTGAACCGCCATTTCTTTCCCCAAAAAAACAAAATCACCTGGGTTGGTAGGGCAGGCAAATCTCAGTTGCATCCGAGATTCGTCTCGCATTAGCGAGGGTTCGGGCTTACTCGCCGCGATGGTGGAAAACCTGCTTCTCACCATGGTGCCTCATCGGGAAGGTCGCTCTCGGCGGTCGCAAGATACAACACCAACGGTCTATCCCACCTACTTTGTGGAATTGATTCAAATGTTGGCGGATGTGGCCCCAATTTGGGACTTCCCTCGCTGGCTTAACTTCCATAATGAAGAGAGTGCTTTGAACGAGCGAGCAAGCGAACGTACACTGTGATGTGTCAAGATCGTGTAACGGCCCCTTGGTTGCTCTGAGCTGAGCTGAGCTGA
>JAGQPR010000370.1 GCA_020426625.1 Planctomycetales bacterium | reverse complement strand
TAACTTATACAGGTCGCGTCCAGCTTTGATGCCTTAATCAATAACGCATCATTGCGCTAGCCTCACACTCCACCGCGTGAAGTATATTTGCGGACGAGGCCTTAGCTTAGGAGAGGCAGAGCCTTTAGGACAGTACGTATCCAGGCGGAGCCTGGTTACGAGAACGAATATTAGTAGGGCCACGACTATGCAATCCAATTACATCCAATTCACCCTTTCAATGCTCATCTTGCTGATTCCAACTTGGCCAGTGTTTGGTCAAGGGCGGAAGTTGGCGGTTGTCGTCGGTGTTGGCACCTATCGAGCGAATTCCGGACTGCCATCGCTGGGAAATGCACCGGGGAACGATGCAGCAAATATCTCCGATGTGCTGCGCGAGCAAGGCTTCACTGTCTTTGAAATGACGCATGCTACGGCAAGGGTAGATGGCCAAGAGAACTTGGCACCGAACATCGCCTATATCAGGGATCAGATTTCTGGTGTGTTGGATTTTCCCAATCTAGGACGTGATGACGTGGTGCTGATCACGCTCAGCGGCCATGGCGTTCAGTTCGAGGACATCAAAGGGGCGGGCAAGACCCCAAGCTTTTATTTCTGCCCGGCAGATGCCACGATTACTGGAATAAAGACTGCGAACCAAATCACAGAAAGGAATCATTTGCTTCCACTGGAGGAACTGTATGCGCAACTTGCCAAGTGCAATGCTACGACCAAGTTGTTGATTGTCGATGCTTGCCGCAACGATCCAACACAACCAGGAGTCTTTCGATCAGGTTTGGCCAGTGCCACGCTACCCAAACTGCCACCTCCGACAGGAGGAACAGCAGCTTTGTTTAGTTGTAAAGCCAATCAACGTGCGGTCCAGGACTCCAAGCTCCAACAGGGCATCTTTGCCAAGTTTCTGGTGGATGGGCTGAAAGGTGCGGCGGATCAGCCGCTTGCCGGCCTGCCTGCCGATGGCGTTGTCACCTTTGGAGAACTTTCCACCTATGTGGCCAACAATACCTACGCCTATGTTTACCGGAACTACAACGGAGAGAAACAGTCACCCGAGCTTCGCGGTGAGTTTGACTTGAATCTGCCCTTGGCCCGGCGTCTGGGATCGGCTGCAGAGTTCACGAACTCGGTGGGTATGAAGTTGGTGTTGATCAAAGCGGGAAGCTTCATGATGGGCTCACCGGATTCAGATCAGGACGCGTATAATTTCGAAAAGCCGCAGCACCGGGTGACCTTGAGTCAGGACTACTATCTTGGCACGACGGAAGTGACGCAGGGCCAGTGGGAAGCGGTGATGGGTACAACGCCTTGGCGAGGTAAAACGTATGTACAGGAGGGCAGCAATTATTCGGCAACGTATGTGAGCTGGGAGGACGCGATTGAGTTTTGCAAGAAGTTATCATCCCTGGAAGGCAAGAGTTATCGCTTGCCGACGGAGGCAGAATGGGAATATGCTTGCCGAGGCGGCACGACGACGGCGTACAGCTTCGGTGCTGATGCGTCGCAACTGTCCCGGTACGCTTGGTTTAATGAGAACGCGTGGGATCAAGACGAAAAGTACGCGCACCCAGTAGCTCAGAAGATGGCGAATCCGTTTGGCTTGTATGACATGCACGGGAACGTTTATGAGTGGTGTTCGGATTGGCATGGCGAATATTCGAGCGGAAGTGTGACCGATCCACGCGGGCCCGGTAGGGGCTCGTACCGCGTGTCTCGCGGCGGCAGCTGGAACTTCAACGCCAGGTACTGCCGGTCGGCTTACCGTATCAACGGCTCGCCGGACTACCGGAACGACTACCTGGGCTTCCGCGTGGCCGTAGGTCGTTAGGCTGAGCTCCAGCAGGCCAGTAAGTGTAGCGACAACTGCCAAGCGTACGCAGCGAGGGACGAGCGTAGTCGCGGCAGTTGGTGGCGAAGCGACGAGAAGTCTCGAAGTTGCCCCGGGGGGTGCAGGGGGCTTTGCCCCCGCTCGCGTCCAAAATTGATTTTCGAGTTCATAGTAAATGCCTATCGCAGTTTTCTCCAGGGGCTGCCCAGAAAGTTCGGGGGAACTGAATCAGTTCTTGCGCACTCGTCGGGTTGTCTCAATCGAACGCCACTTAGTATCAGAAAGCAACAACGCCTACTGGTCCTTTTGTGTTGAGTATCTCGAACGGAACAACAGTCAAGAAGTTGTCGGTAATTCTCGTCGATCAGGCAAACCGAAAATCGATTATCGAGAGGTGCTAACCGAGACCGAGTTTGCAGACTTTGCCAAACTACGCGGTTTACGAAAGGAGCTTGCCGCTGCGGAAGGCGTCCCCATATATGCCGTATTTACCAACGAACAATTGGCGGCTCTCGCTAGAGCCAAGGCGCAAACCACGAGAACAGGCGCCGACTGAGCGCGGAAACACGTGCCATCGGCAACACGCTGCTATCTCTTATCTCAGGGTAGCGTCGGGGGGCAACCTTGGTAACGCGTGTTGCGGTTCGAATGAAATCCAGGGGATGGTAGCACAATCCCTCACCGCCGATCGCCGAGCCCTATTCCCGGGGTTACGTTCCGCTCGCTGGCAGCTCACCTCAATCACCCCGGGCTATTTTCCGCCGCTACTCCGCAGCAGACAAAACGATGGAAGCAAGGCAGCTACGAAATCGCTCAGGAAGTGCAACTCGGCTTGGAATGGTTTAGATTGGAAACGCTGATTTCCCTTGGGCATAAAGTTGGTAGAAGTTTCTCTAACTACTGACAAATGAGGTATGCTGCGGGCTTAGCAACGGTTAATATTGTCCTTTGCGGAAGTTCTTCAACCAAAACGAGCAGTTGGTTCGATTCCTCTACGGCTGAAACTCTCCAATTCTGGATCGAACGGTCCTCACGGACTTTTGATTAGAGTTGCGTTTTCCTTTCTGCCGTCGGATGTTGGGCGATTGTGTTGAACGCTCGGTCGGGTGTGGGATTCCGCAAAGTGCCGCTGAATGCTTTCGCAAATGCGGTGAGATAGCTGTCGTTGTCGCGACGCTTGAATTCGGGTCTTAACAGCCGTTGTTAACGGTTTCTTTTGTGTCCGTCCATTGCGACTGTAGAATAGTCTGTGTCAAAGATGATAGCGCTGAGGGTATGACCTCCGCTTTATTTCCATTCTTGGCAAAACTTTTGCGATTCCCAAAGGAAGGGAATCGCGTCCGGTCGACTTTTGACACTTGGGACCGCACTCAAGCAATTCTGCCCCAGCCCACCTCTGTGTTATTCATGTCGCGTTCAGCTTTGATGCTTTTATCGGAAGCGTATCATTGCATAGGCCTCACATTCGGACGGGCGAAATGTAAATCCGCTTTGCGAGCTTCCCAATCACATCTTTTGTTCCTGTTTGAGTTTAGAAGGACCGAGAACCTCGGTAGCTTTACATGAACAGTTATAGTCTTGATTACATCGATGATCTGTACGTCCAATACATTCGGGATCCCCAAAGTGTCTCTGAAGGATGGCGGAAATACTTCGCGGAATTCTCGTTAGTCAGCTCGGACATGCAGGCTCAGTCGACGAACTGGAGTGGTTCCGGCAACGGATTCACGCTGGCGGAAGACCCGGACGAGCCGACGACTCAGGCCAAGTCACTTCGCGACGAAGCGCTTTGGTTGGCTCAGATGCAGGACCGCGTCGACAATTTGGTTCGGGAATACCGAGTCCGCGGCCACATGATGGCCAAACTTGATCCACTGAAGCTTGCGGGCCAGG
The DNA here is from genome assembly GCA_020426625.1 of Planctomycetales bacterium. Classification (GTDB taxonomy): domain Bacteria; phylum Planctomycetota; class Planctomycetia; order Pirellulales; family Pirellulaceae; genus Aureliella. Next base: position 4,558 of record JAGQPR010000370.1, on the reverse strand, counting down.
GCAACCCGCAATTGGACCCCGAATCGTATGGCTTGAGCGAAGCTGATTTGAACCGAGCTTTCAGTTGCGAAAACTTGCAGTACGTCAATGGTCGAACGTTAGGCGACATTCTGCAGAAGTTGCGGAATACCTATTGTCGCAGCATTGGCGCTCAATTCATGCATATTGACAATCGCACGATTCGCGATTGGCTGCAGCGCCGCATGGAGCAAAGTGAGAATCGACTAGAACTGTCGCGTGAGGTGCAGTGCCGAATCTACTCACGGCTGGCCGATGCAGCTATTTTTGAAGAGTTCGTTCGTCGTAAGTTTGTGGGAGCCAAGACGTTCTCGTTGGAAGGGGCGGAAAGCCTGATACCGCTCCTGGATTTGGCGCTTGAAAAGGCTGGACAGCACAACGTCGAAGGCGTCATTTTGGCGATGGCCCACCGTGGAAGGCTGAATGTGCTGGCAAACATCCTCGGCAAACGCGCACAGAATATCTTCTGGTCGTTTGACGATCCTCAGCCTGAAATGCACCGGGGCGCTGGCGACGTGCGATATCACCTGGGACATAGTAGCGACTGGACAACTTCCACAGGTGCTACCGTGCATATCTCCTTGTGCTTCAACCCGAGCCACCTGGAGTATGTCAATACGGTGGCGCAGGGCCGTTGCCGAGCGAAGCAGGATCGCGCTGGCGACGATCGCCATTCCCAATTCATGACTATCTTGATCCATGGTGACGCGGCCTTTGCTGGTGAGGGGATTGTTCAAGAAACGCTGAACATGAGCGAGTTGCCCGGTTATACGACTGGCGGGACGTTGCATGTAATCCTTAATAATCAGGTGGGTTTTACAACCGAGCCCAGGGAATCTCGCTCATGCACCTATGCGACTGACGTGGCCAAGATGCTACAAATCCCCATTTTCCATGTGAATGGCGAAGACCCGGAAGCTGTGGCCCAAGTTGTCAGTTTGGCGATGGACTTTCGACGCGAGTTTCGAAAGGACGTAGTCATCGACATGTATGCCTATCGCAAGTGGGGGCACAATGAGGGCGATGAGCCGCGATTCACGCAACCGTTGATGTACAAGACGATCGACGAACGGAAGAGCGTACGAGAAAGCTACTTGAAGCGGCTCTTGAAAATGGGTGAAATCACTCGACAAGAGGCCGATGCCATCGCGGAAGTTCGTCAAAGCAAGCTGGAGCGGGAGTTTGAACTAGCGCAGCAGGAAGAGTACATCGACGACCTGCAAACGATGGGGGGCTACTGGAAAGGCTATTTTGGTGGCCCTGAATCGGACGACGATGTGCCAGAAACGTCGATTTCCACCGATGCAGCAAAACAGCTGCTAGCCAAGCTTGCCGAGTTTCCAGCTACCTTTAATGTCAACCGAAAACTGAAGCGGTTCATGGAATTACGCGGTGAGATGTCCCAGGGAAGCCGTCCGCTGGACTGGGCGACCGCTGAAGCGTTGGCGTTCGCAAGCATGCTAATTGAAGGTCACCCCGTTCGGCTGAGTGGCCAGGATTGCGAGCGCGGGACGTTTAGTCAGCGCCATGCCGTATTGCACGATACGGAAAATGGCGAGCGATACACACCGCTGCGAAACCTCTCCGACAATCAGGCCCGTTTGGACATTATCAACAGCCCGTTGTGCGAAGCGGGCGTGCTGGGTTTTGAGTATGGCTACTCGCTCGATTGCCCAGAAGGTGTCGTGATTTGGGAAGCGCAATTCGGCGATTTCTGGAATGTCGCTCAGGTGATTGTCGACCAGTTCATCACTAGTGCGGAAGACAAATGGGGCCGCCTCAGCCATATCACGCTTCTGCTACCCCATGGTTTCGAAGGTGCTGGTCCTGAGCATTGCAGCGCTCGCCTGGAACGGTTCTTGCTGCTGACGGCAGAGGACAATATTCAAGTTACCCAGCCGTCGACCCCCGCGCAATACTTCCATCTATTGCGGAGGCAAGCCAAACGTCGCTGGAGCAAACCGCTAGTGGTCCTGACACCCAAGAGTTTACTGCGACACCAAGACGTCGTTTCTCCGCTTAGCCAACTGACTTCCGGTAGCTTTCAGAAAGTCCTGCCCGATACCCGACCGTCGCAGGCCGATACTCGACGAATTCTACTTTGCAGCGGAAAAATCTACTACGAACTTGCACAGCAGCGCGAACTGCTTGAGGCGAACAATGTAGCTATCATTCGCATCGAGCAGTTTTATCCGCTACGCGAGCGAGTGATTCTCGATGCCCTCAGCTGTTATCAGCCCGGTACCGATCTGGTTTGGGTTCAGGAAGAACCAACGAACATGGGCGCATGGCAGTTCATGAAAGTCCGGTTCGGCGATATACTTCTCGAAAAGAATTTCAGGCTCAGGTGTTTGTCACGTGTCGAATCGGCAAGCCCGGCTACTGGATCTGCCAGCGCGCATAAACTAGAACAAAACGAACTAATCGCTGAGGCTCTTGCTGATTTAGGGAAATAGCATGCTCGAATTGAAAGTGCCGTCCGTTGGCGAATCAATCACTGAAGTGCAGATTGGTCAATGGCTCAAGCAAGAAGGCCAATGGGTCGACCGCGATGAAGACGTTGTGGACCTGGAAACCGAGAAGGCGTCGGTTCAAGTACCAGCGCCGGAAGCTGGCTATATTCGCAACATTCGCAGAAAAGCGGAAGAGTTTGCCAACGTTGGCGATACACTCTGCGAGATCGAGCCAGCCCCTGCTCCGCAGGACAATGGTTCTTCCGCGAAACAGCCAGACCAACCCGCTGCAGCGAACAGCGCCGATCAGGCTTCGTCAGGACACGTCATGCCCTCTGCAGAGAGGATTCTCCGTGAGGCCAATGTAGATCCTAAGTCTGTTTCGGGCACCGGCCCGGGCGGGAGGGTTTTGAAGGAAGACGCGATGTTGGCGGTTCAGAAGCCAGTCCCCCGCGCCTCGACTAGTGAGCTCAGCGATCCCAAACCCGCAACTGCGGTAACAGGAGCCCTTGAGGGCGGTCAGCCTCATCGGATGGAGGAGGTGAAGCCGCTAAGCATGATCCGCCGCACAATTGCGGCTCGTCTCGTCGATGCACAACACTCTGCAGCCCTGCTGACGACGTTCAATGAAATCAATATGCGTCCGATCATGTCGCTGCGAAAGAAATATCGCGACGCATTTCAAGAGCGGCACGGCGTCAAATTAGGATTCATGTCGTTTTTTGCTAAAGCCAGCGTCGAAGGACTACGCCGTTTTCCGTCGGTGAACGCTCAGATTCGTGGCAACAATGTCGTTTACCATCACTATCATGATATTGGTATCGCCATTGGCGGTGGCAAGGGCCTGGTAGTGCCAGTTCTGCGGAACGTCGAAAACATGACCTTTGCGGATGTTGAGCGCACGATCGGCGATTACGCGGCACAGGCGATGGAGAATCGTCTCTTGCCCGAGAACCTACTTGGCGGGACGTTCACCATAAGCAACGGTGGTGTATACGGTTCCATGCTTAGCACTCCGATTGTCAATCCTCCGCAAAGCGCTATCCTGGGGCTGCATGCAATTCAAGATCGTCCGATGGCCGTCAATGGACAAGTAGAAATTCTGCCGATGATGTACGTTGCGCTCACCTACGATCATCGGATCATCGACGGTCGCGAGGCGGTCAGTTTTCTGAAGACGATTAAAGAAGCCTGCGAAGATCCCACGCGACTCTTCTTGGAAGTATGACTTTACCTGCGTTCCAATCGTGGGTTTGCAACTAGTATCCACCGCAGAGTGCACTTTCCCGATGGACGACGCAATTCCAAACGTGGTTTGGCACCACCAGACCGTCAGTCGAAGTGCCCGAGAATTGCATCACGGGCACCGCGGTTGTGTGGTCTGGTTCACGGGTTTGAGCGGGTCGGGCAAGAGTACGATCGCCAATGAAGTCGATGCGATTCTTCATTGTCGAGGTACCCATACGTTTCTGCTGGATGGCGACAATATTCGCCATGGACTCTGCGCGGGTCCGAATATCTTGAACGAAGAGTACGACACTGCTTTCTCGGATCGTTTTGGATTGGGATTCGGTCCGCTTGATCGGGAAGAAAACATTCGTCGCATCGGTTGCGTGGCCGAATTGTTTGTATCCGCTGGTTTAATCGCGCTGACTGCGTTTGTCAGTCCCTACCGGCGAGACCGCAATCGAGTGCGGCAACGAGTTGAAACTCAGGGCCGACCAGGTGACTTTATCGAAGTCTTTGTCGATGCACCGCTGGATGTTTGCGAGGCTCGTGACCCCAAGGGCCTGTATAAATTGGCGCGAGCAGGGAAAATCGCGAACTTCACCGGAATCAGCGACCCGTATGAAGCACCGGAGAATCCGGAAATTCACTTGAAAATCGAGAAGCAAACGCCTACCGAGTTAGCCGAAATCGTGGTTGCCCAAATTGAGCTGCGCTGCAAACTGTAAAGTCGCTAGAACGGGAATCTGGTTTTTCGAGTGCAGATGGCTAATGTCAAGAATTGGAAATTCAGTTCCACATAATCCCTCCGCAAAATGAGCCGCTGTGCGCAAGCTAGTAGCACTCGTTTCTTGGCGGAA